>NZ_JBSGZI010000098.1:0-31536 GCF_053610945.1 Streptomyces sp. NPDC054849 | reverse complement strand
ACTGCGGCGGCTGCGGCACCGGCCGGCGCCGCGCCTTCCGGTGTCGGCGCGCGGACGGCGGTGATCCGCTCGTCCATCCGGGCCAGGGTCAACTCCAGCCAGCGGCGTACGACCAGCAGCTGCTCCAGCACGGGCGGCAGAGGCAGGAGGGGGTCAGGGCCGGACACCTGCCTACGCCGCCTCGGGCGAGATAGGGATTTGAGGAGCATCGAGCCGCAACTTCACCGCCGCCCGCAACGACCGCGCCGCAGCCGCCCGCAAGGAAGGCGACCGCAAGCTCACCCAGCAGATCACCGCGCTGCGCCGCCCCACCCTCTCCGCGTGGGCGAGCAACCTGCTCGTTCGCGAGCAGCCCGACGAGGTGGAGCCGGTGATCGGGCTGGGGGAGCAGCTGCGCCAGGCGCACCGGGACCTGGACGGGGAGCAGCTGCGCGAGTTCTCCCGCCAGCAGCGTCTGCTGATCGGCGCCCTGTCGCGGCAGTCGCGGCAGCGGGCCGCCGACGCCGGACACCGGCTCGGTGACGATGCGCAGCGAGGGATCGAAGAGACCTTGCACGCCGTCCTCGCCGACCCGGAAGCCGCCCGCGCGTGGGCCACCGGCCGCCTGACCAAGCCACTGAGCGCCTCCGCCGGCTTCCCCGGAGTGGCCGAGGGTGGGACGGCCAAACCGGCCCGGCCACCGGCTGCCGCCCCAAAACCGGCGCCCCGTGGCAAGGCCGACGAGGCGCACGAGCGCCGAAGGCAGCAGCTGGAGCGTGCACGGCAGGACGCGGACGAGGCCGAGGAGGCGCTGTACGGCCGACAGCGAGAGGCCCAGAGCGCCGCACGCGAGGCGGAGGAGGCGGCCGCCGAGGCCAGGCGGAGGAGCGCGTCACCGAGCTGCCGAACGGCTGAAGACGACAGAGCAAGAGCAGAGCCGGGCCCGCAACCGCGAACGCCAGGCCAAAGCCAGGGCACGGGATGCCGACAGCATTGCGAGAGGTCCGCCGCCGGGTCGAGGCTGCGGCTGCGGCCTTAAGCGGCTGACCGACGATGACACATAGACAGCCGGTACGGCGACGGAGGCGAGAGCGATCTGGACCGGCGTCCTGACC
Source organism: Streptomyces sp. NPDC054849 (assembly GCF_053610945.1). NCBI lineage: Bacteria > Bacillati > Actinomycetota > Actinomycetes > Kitasatosporales > Streptomycetaceae > Streptomyces > Streptomyces sp. NPDC054849. The sequence continues at coordinate 30,442 of NZ_JBSGZI010000098.1, read as the reverse complement.
TTCGGACTGGTCACCGTGCCCGTGGGCCTCTTCACCGCCACGGAGGACCACACCGTCCACTTCCACCAGCTGCACCGCGGCACCGGCGACCGCGTCCGCTACAAGAAGGTCAACGAACGCACCGGCGACGAAGTCGGCAACGACGACATCGTCAAGGGCTACGACCTCGGCGGAGGTGAGTACGTCGTCGTAGCCGGCCGCGCGGGCGACCGCGAGTTTGGCGCGAGCACCCGCAGGCATCCGCGGTGGTCTGCGACACAACGCTCGGCGGCTTCGCTCAGGTTGTGCCGGAGATGCCACCTGTCCGCCACCTGCACCGCCTGGGGCGCCCCGGCGGTGGCGCCTTCTGCGAAGAACGGTGCCCGATTGCTGCAGACCACCTCTACTCCTGGCCGCTTCGCGAGCCAAGCGGCCACGCTGCAGGCTTCCCGGCCACGCTGCAGGCTTCCCGGTCGGGCAGCAGGTCCCCCGGGCGTCGGCTTTCGACGTCGACCAGGACGGTCCCGTAGTGGCGGCCTTTGCGGGTCGCGTACTCATCGACGCCGACGACGCGCAGGGCGGGGAAATTTTGGGTCGGGCAAGGATTCGACCAGCCGCAGCATCGTGCTGCGGCTGACGGACAAGCCGAAGAGACGCGTGATCAGGCTGCCTCGATCGCCGGCGGGGCCCGTCAGGCTTCGTCTGGTGGGGGAACGTGGCCTGCCGCCTTCTGCACCGTGGCCTCCAACTCGGCGCGGTCCAAACCGATCGTCTCCGAGTAGTGGTCCAGGGCCGTATCCAGCAGCCACCAGGGCTCGCGAGCGTCTTCCCACGCGTCCCGCCAGGTCACGTGCTGCTCGTCGGTCCACTGAGCCGAGTCGCCGAGTTCTCCTTGGAGACGCGTCAACTCGGCGTGCGCTTCGTCGGTCGCTTCCTGCAGCTCGATCAGTTCGTCCAGTGCGTCCGACAGTTCGATTTCCATTACGGGATCTTAAGCGGCAAGGCCATCTCGGCGCGGCGGTCTCTGTCCCTGCTTACGGGGGGCGTTGCTCTCGGTCTGGGGCAGAGGCCTGGGGCGTACGAGCGCAAGAACCGTCGCCGTGAGTGACAGGGCGGCAAGGGCGGCGAAGAGATGCGGGTAGCCGCCGAGGGCGATGAGCGCGGCTGTGCGGGTCGTGACCGAGGTGCGAACGGCGCGGCACCTGGGTGTACCACCGGGTCGAGGCTTCCGTGCTCACCGCGATGGCGCTCTCCTGGCCGGCGCGGCGCAGGGAACGTGACCGGGATGCACCTTGCCGCGATGCCGCCCGAGCACGCCGACGCGGGGCCGGAGATCTGACAGGCGGACGATGACGGCGACGCCTCCTTCTCGAAACCACCGCCCCGGCGGGGGAGGTGTTTGACGCCGCCGAGCTTCCGGACGACCGCTTCTGCGCGGTGGTCGAGGAGGGAGCGCCGGAACCCGCGGATCAGCGGACGGTCTCGACGGCGTACAAGGCGCCCACTCCCGCGGCCAGCGTGCCGAGGAGGAGCCGCAGTGACTTCTCCGGAAGGCGAGGCTGAAGATGGGCGCCGAGGTAACCGCCGATGAGGCCACCGAGGCCGCAGGCGAGCCCGAGGAACCAGTGGGGCGCGATGTCGCCGGAGCCTGCCGGCGCCAGCAGCGCGTACGTGGCCGTTCCGGCGAGCGACGTGGCGAAGGTGGACGCCAGGGCAGCCGGAGCCACCCGGGCGACCGGCATGCCGCGGCCCACGAGGACGGGGCCGAGGAGCGAGCCACCGCCGATTCCGTAGATCCCGCCGACGACGCCGACGAACAGGGCCATGCCGGTGATCGACCGAGACGACGGGGCAACGGTCGGTGCGAGCCGGGGGTGTGGTGGGCGGAGGGTGCGGGTGATCAGCCATGCGCCCAGGGGAAGCAGGAACGCGGCGACCAGACCTTTGAAGACCGTCGGGCCGGGGACGGCGAACACGCGGATGGCCGCGCCGATGACGACACCGGGCAGGGTCCCGAGCACCAGCTGCCGGACGAGCGGCCCGTGCAGTGCCCCGCCGCGCGCGTAGCGCAGAAGCGCGCCGGGTCCGGCGACGACGTTGTACAGCAGGTTGGTCGGAGTCACCGCCGGGCTGGGCACGGCGAACACGCTCAGCTGCACGGGCAACAGGAACACCGCCCCGGACACGCCGACCGGCGCGGTCACGACGGCGATCAGCAGGCCCGCGGCCAGACCAGCCAGCCCTATCCCCCAGTCCACGGCGGTCAGCCGAGGTCGACGTGCACGCCGGTGACGAAGCCGGGAAAGGCGTTGCGCGGCGGCAGCAGCAGCTGAGCGGCCGGCCCCGTGGTGGAGGATTCCATGGGCCTCACCCTAGGTCCGGCGCAGGCCTCCGCCACCCCGGGTCCGGGCCGCACCTGATGAGCCGAGATCGACGCCAAGCCCCAGGCGTGACGGGGCGGAGAAGCTTCCCTCCGGTTGCGGCGCCGTAGGTCTGCGAAACCCTGGGAAGAGGCTGCAGTGGAAGCGCTTCGCCGGTGCGAGCCGGATCCACCATGTCATCGCCGGTGCCCGGGCGGCGGATGAGCCCTTGAGCCTCGCCGGGGGACCGATCGGCCCGCCCGCGGGTGGCGGTGGCGGGGAGCCCTCCCGTGACGCCCACGGGCGCACCGAGCAGGAAGAAGGGTGGTGTCATGAAGGCACTCGTCTTCCGGGGAGCGGGACGCAGGCCCCGCTCCCGGCCCTGGGCGGGCGGACAGCACACGTACCGGATGAAGACCACCCCGACGCGCGTGACAGGCCACCGCGTGGTGAACCCGTGAACGGACCGAGCGCGGTCGTCTTCGACACCGACGGAGTGCTGCTCGACTCGGCACCCCTGCACGCGGCCGCCTGGAAGACGGCCTTCGACGGCTGCCTGGCCTCCTGGGCGGCGACCGGGCGAGGAAGCCGCCGGCCGCCCTTCGACGCGGACGGTGAGTACAGGGAACTGGTCGACGGAAAGGCCCGCTACGACGGCGCGCTCGCCTGGCTCGGCGCCCGCGCGGTAAATCTGCCACCCGGCGCACCCGACGACCCGCCGGGCTGCGGCACCGTATGGGCCGTCGCCGCGCGCAAGGAGCAGGCCTTCAACCGGGTGCTGGACGCGGGCGCCGTGGAGGCCTTCGCGGACGTTGCTCCCGCCCTGCGCGCACTGCGGACCGAGGGCGTACGGTGCGCCGCCGCGTCGGCATCCCGGCACGCCAGGCCGCTTCTCGAAGCCGCCGGTCTGCTGAACCTCTTCGACGCGGTGGTGGACGGCACCGACGCGGCCCGGCTGGACCTTGTCGGCAAACCCGACCCGGCGCTCTTCCTCGAAGCCTCCGCCCGTCTCGGTGTGGCACCACGGGACGCGGCCGTCGTCGAGGACGCCCTCGCCGGGGTGGCCGCCGGCCGCCGGGGCGGCTTCCGGCTCGTCGTCGGCATCGAGCGGGCGGGCGACCCCGATGCAGCGAAGGCCTTGGTGGCGCGCGGAGCCGACCTGGTGGCGGCGGACCTCCTCGCCGTGGTGGAACAGGTCTGGGGGGCGAGGCCGTGAGCACCGTCTGGACCTGGCAGTACGATCATTACGACCCGCAGCAGGAGAGGCTCGTCGAAGCGCTGTGCACGCTCGGCAACGGCAGGTTCGCCACACGGGGCGCGGCCCCGGAGACCGACGCGGGGCCGGTCCACTACCCCGGCACCTACGCCGCCGGCTGCTACGACCGGCTCACCTCACAGGTCTCCGGCCACCGGGTCGTGAACGAGGACTTGGTCAACCTGCCCAACTGGCTCCCCCTGCACTACCGCTGCCTGCCCGAGGACGGTTCCCCTGGGGAATGGCTGACTCCGGACGATCCGAGCCTGCGGCACTACCGGATCACGCTCGACATGCGCGCCGGAACGCTCACCCGCCGCATGCTCTTCCAGGACCGCCGAGGACGCCGCCTCGGCGTCACTCACACCCGACTCGTGCACATGGGAGACCCCTACCTGGCAGCCCAGCGAACGGTGTTCCACGCGTACGGCTGGCGCGGAGCCGTCGAGGTCGAGTCCCGCCTCGACGGGGGAGTGACCAACGCGGGTGTGGCGCGCTACCGGGATCTCGACGGACGCCACCTCACCGCCCACCGCGCCGGCGTCGAGCGGGACGGCATCGCCTGGATCTCCTGCCGGACCGCCACGTCCGCGATCGACGTGGGCGTCGCCGCCAGAACGCTGACGCGCCCCCTCGTGCCCGCCACGATCAGCTGCACGGAGACCGTCACGACCGAGCGGTTCATCCTTCCCATCGCCCGGGATCGCCCGGCCAGAGTCGTCAAGTCCGTGGCGATGTACACCTCGTACGACCGTCCCACGGGTGATCCGCTCCAGCACGCGATCGACCACGTCACGCGGCCACCGTCGTTCGCCGGGCTCCTCGCGTCGCATCGAGCCGCATGGCGACGTCTGTGGGACCAGGCCGAGTTGCAGGTGCCCGGTGAGGCGGGACGCATCCTTCGGCTCCACCTCTTCCACGTCCTGCAGACCCTCTCCCCGCACACCGCGGAACTCGACGCGGGGGTGCCGGCGCGCGGCTTGCACGGAGAGGCGTACCGCGGCCACGTCTTCTGGGACGAGCTGTTCGTCCTGCCGTACATGACCCTCCACTTCCCCGAAGTGGCACGCGCTCTGCTCATGTACCGCCATCGTCGGCTGCCCGCCGCGCTGGCCGCCGCACGCGAAGCCGGAGGCCGCGGCGCGATGTACCCCTGGCAGAGTGCCGGATCGGGCGGCGAGGAGACCCAGGCGCTGCACCTCAACCCCCGCTCCGGCCGGTGGCTGCCCGACCATTCGCACCTCCAACGCCACGTCGGGTCCGCCATCGCGCTCAACGCGTGGCGCTACGGTCTGGCGACCGGCGACCGGGGCTTCGCCCACGGTCCCGGCGCCGAACTGTTCCTGGAAATCGCGCGGTACTGGGCCGGAGCGGCCACCTACGACGCGGAACTCCAGCGCTACCGCATCCGGGGGGTGCTGGGACCGGACGAGTACCACGACGCCTACCCGGGCTCCTCCGCACCGGGGATCGACGACAACGCGTACACCAACGTGACGGCGGCCTGGGTGCTCGCCCGCGGGCTCGCGCTGCTGGCCGACCTGCCGGAGGCCCGCCGTGTCGAGCTGTCGGGCCCGCTCGGCCTCGACCCGGCGGAGCTGGAGCGCTGGGAGGACATCTCCCGCCGTCTGCACGTGCCCTTCCACCAAGGGGTCATCAGTCAGTTCGAGGGCTACGGGGACCTGGCCGAGCTGGACTGGGACGCCTACCGTGCCCGGTACGCCGACATCCGCAGACTCGACCGCATCCTGGAGGCCGAAGGGGACTCGGTCAACCGCTACCAGGCGTCAAAACAGGCGGACACCCTCATGCTGGGGTATCTGTTCCGCCCGTCCGACCTGCGCGCCCTCTTCGCCCGGCTCGGCCACCGTCTCGACGACGACATCTGGAGCGCGACCGTCTCCTACTACATGCGGCGCACCAGCCACGGATCGACCCTCAGCAGCCTGGTGCACGGCTGGATCCTCGCCCGGGGACAGGGTCCCGAGGCCTGGCGGTACTACGAGGAAGCCCTGCGCAGCGACGTGAACGACGTCCAGGGCGGAACCACCGCCGAGGGCATCCACCTCGGCGCGATGGCCGGCACCGTCGACCTCGTGGAGCGCGGCATCACCGGCCTGGAGGCGGGCCCGGACGCCCTCCGCATCGACCCGGTGTCCCTGCGCGAGGTCCCCCGCCTGTCGTTCACGTTGTGCTACCGCGGGCATCGGGGGGTCCGTATCCGGCTCCTGCCCGGCCGCCTGGGCGTCACCGTCCCCGCATCCCCGCTGGGTCCGCTCAGGCTGACCCTGCCCGGGGAACGCCATGTCGACGTGGCCGCCGGCGAGCAGCACTGGTTCCACCTGTAGGCGGCTGGGGCCGTCGGCCTCGGCGGCGGAACCGATCATCCGTCCGAGGCGGAGGCGACGAGCCGGTTTCGGGGCGGCGGGTCATCGGGAGCTGCCGCTGCCGTACGGGGCGTACAGGTCCAGCAGCCGGACCCGGGCGGAGACGAGGCGGTGGGCGAGGACCTGGCCGATCCAGTAGCCCATGGCGGAGCCGAAGGCGGGGTCCGTGGCCATCATCGTCCGGACGGTCGCGGCGTCGAATTCGTGTGTGCGTACGGGGGTCATCGCTTCGGCACCGAAATGCCAGGTGTGTGGTGCGAACATCCAGGACCAGCCGACGAGCTCGCCCTGACCGAGGTGTTCGATCACCGCTGCCCGCCGGCCGGGCACATGGACGTCCAGCGTGACGGTTCCCGACCGCACGATCCAGAACCGGTCTGCGTGGACGCCTTCGTTGAAGAGGCGCGCGCCCGCGGGGAAATTGACCTCGCGTGCGACGTCCAGCAGGCGGGTGCGGTACTCCGCCGGCAGGGCGGAGGCGATCCGGGTGGAGGAAGGTGTGCTCATGACGGCCTCCGTTCGACGTGCGCTTCCAGTCTGCGCCGCTCGTCGCCGGGCGGGGAGGGCCGATCGGCCCTTGCCTCTCCCGATCGGCCCCCTCCCCATCCCGGACACCTTTTCCTTCTGCGGCCTATGGCGGGATTCGAGTGGTTTTCGAGTCATTCTCCAGCGCCGAGCTCAAATCTGATGGAGGCATGATCAACAAGACATGCCGTTCCGTCACTTTGTGCAACTTATTGGAGGACTTCTATGCAGAAGCGTTCGTTAATCGCCAAGGCCGGCATGCTGACCGCCGCCGCCGCGGCCGCCCTCGCCTTCTCGGTCGCCCCGGCCTCCGCGGCCGCAACGGTGACCGTGTCGCCCGGCACCGGCCTCGCCAACGACCAGTCCGTGACCGTGACGGGCAACGGCTACCCCGCGGGTGTCGAGGTCGCCGTCTCGCAGTGCGGCGACGGCAACAAGTGCACCGACAGCCTGGCCAAGGCCACTGTCGGGGCCGACGGCAGCTTCACCGCCGACTACACCGTGAAGAAGGTGTTCACGGCCACCGACTGGAGCACCGGCTCCACCGTGTCGGTGGACTGCGGGGTGCAGCAGTGCCAGCTGGTCGCCTACGTCGAAGCCACCGGCCCGGTCGGCGCCGACATCTCCTTCGGCTGAGTCCCACCGAGCCGCCCAGGGGGCCCGCAGAAGGCCCCCGGCTCCACGGGCGCGCTCGTACCCCTGGGGCCCGGCGCCGGCCGGGCCCCATGGGGGGCGTCCAGACGGAGGTGGCGGCCGCCGACCGACTGTGCGGTACGGCTCCGGCGCCGGGGAGGTGACCTGGAGCGAGTGCCGGTCCGGACGCCCGCCGGGCGGGTCAGTCCACGTCGATGTGGACGCTCGTGGACTTCACGCGGGCGACGGCCTGGACACCCACCACGAGTCCGAGTTCCTCGACGGCCTCGCGGGTCAGCAGGGAGACCACGCGGTGGGGGCCGGCCTGGATCTCCACCTGGGCGGAGACCTCGCCCAGCGTCACCGCGGTGACGATCCCGGGGAGCGCGTTGCGCGCCGACGTGGCGGGCCCCTCGTCGTCGGTGGCCTCCCGCGCGAGCTCCACACAGAAGGCGGCCAGGTGCGCGCCCTCGACCATGCGCTTGCCGCCGTCCCGCAGGGTCGGGAACCGGCCGGCATCGGCCCAGCGGCGGGCGGTGTCGGTACTGACGCGGAGGAGTTGGGCGGCCTCGCCGATCGTGTAGAGCTGCACCCCGCGACTCTATGCCCACCTCCGCCGCACCCGGCCGAACGGGCACGTGCACGGGTCGGCCGGGACCCGTTCCCCGGGCTCGGAATCGTCGGCGTACCGGATCAGGCACATGGGGACCTCCTGCTTGGGGACCTCCTGCATGGAGGGCCTTCTGAAGGGCCACGATCGGTAGGCTGGAGCGGCCGGCGCCTGAACGGGGAGGTACGGGGATGGAGAACACCACGACCGCCGATCCGGGGCTGTACGGTCCGTCCTCCGTCACGTGGCAGTGCCACGGAGACCCGATCATGTGGATCGCCGGGATCCGCGCGCTCTACCTGCAGGCCCTCCACCCGCGCGCCGTCCGCGGGGTCATCGAGAATTCCGACTTCAGGCACGACGCCTGGGGGCGGCTGCTGCGCACCGCCGACTTCGTCGGCACCATCACCTACGGAACCACCGAAGCCGCCGAGGGCGCCGGCGCCCGCGTCCGCGCGATCCACCGCGCACTGTCGGCCACCGACCCGGACACCGGTGAGCGCTTCCCCGTCGACGACCCCGAGCTGCTGCTCTGGATCCACTGCGCGCAGATCGACAGCTTCCTGCACGTCCTGCGCCGCTCCGGCGTCCCCCTCACCGCCGCTCAGGCCGACCGCTACGTCCACGAGAACCGCGTCAACGCCCGCCTCGTCGGCCTCGACCCGGCCAGGGTCCCCGCCGACACCGCCCAGCTCGCCGCCTACTTCGAGCGGATCAGGCCCGAGCTCGCCGCCGGCCCCGATGCCCACGCCGTGGACGACTTCCTGCGGGGCCCGCCCGTGCACCCCCTCCTTGTGCCTGGCCGAAACCTGCTGTGGCCGTGCATCGCCGGTCCCGCGTACGGTTCCCTCCCGGGCTGGGCGCACCAGCTGTACGGACGGCCCGCACCGGCACCGCGCAGCGTCACCCGGCACCTGCGCCTCACCGGACGCGTGCTGCGCAGCATTCCCGCAGGTCTGCGGTGGAAGCTGCCGCCAGGTCACATCTTGAAAGCGATGCGTCGCATGGGCCCCGGGAGCCGCCCCTCGCCGTACACACTGCGTACATCAGCGGCCATACTGGACCGGCCGGGGAGGGCGTAGCACGACAACGGGGGCGGCTTTAAGACATGGCGGAGTCCAGACTGATCCAGGGCCGGTACCGGTCGCTCGATCTGATCGGGCGCGGCGGCATGGGCGAGGTGTGGCGCGCCCGCGACGAATCGCTGGGCCGGCAGGTGGCGGTGAAGTGCCTCAAGCCGATCGGGGCGGAGCAGGACGCCCACTTCACCCAGGTGCTGCGTGAGCGGTTCCGGCGCGAGGCGCGCGTGGCCGCGTCCCTCCAGCACCGCGGTGTCACGGTCGTCCACGACTTCGGCGACGACAGTGCCGCGGGCGGTCCCCTCTACCTCGTCATGGAGCTCCTCGAGGGCCGCAACCTCAGCCAGCTCCTGGAGGACAACGACACCCGCCCGCTGCCCGTGGACGTGGTCGTCGACATCGCGGAGCAGATGGCCGCGGCCCTCGGCTACACCCACGACCAGGGCGTCGTCCACCGCGACCTGAAGCCCGCCAACATCATGCGGCTCACCGACGGCACCGTGAAGATCTGCGACTTCGGCATCGCCCGCCTCGCCCACGACATCGGCTTCACCGCCAAGCTCACCGGCGGCGGCATGGCCATGGGCACCCCGCACTACATGTCGCCCGAGCAGATCGCGGGCGGCGAGGTCGACCACCGCAGCGACCTCTACTCCCTCGGCTGCGTCCTGTACGAGATCGCCACCGGCGCCCCGCCCTTCGACCTCGGCGACTCCTGGTCGGTGCTGGTCGGGCACCGTGACACGGCCCCCGTGCCGCTGCGCGAGCACCGCCCCGAACTGCCCGGCCACTTCGAGGAGGTGGTCCTGGACCTGCTCGCCAAGCGCCCCGAGGACCGGCCCGCAGACGCCCGCCACGTGCACCGCCGGCTCGTCGAGGCACGCCTTGGACCGGGCGTCCCGCCCGGAGCGCAGGCCCCGCTCCCGGCGTGGGCCCACGGTATGACCGCCGGCCGCAAGGCCGGGATCGACGCCCGCCCCGCGAGCGGCGAATGGGCTGTGCTCACCGGTTCCTGGACGGCCGCGCGCACCAGCGGCGAGCAGCCCGTCCTGCGCCCCGACGACGGGCCTTCGGCGACTGACCGGGGTGTCCCGGTGCCCGGCGCCCCCATCGTCCGGCCCCGTCCCGCCGAGGACCCCCGCCTCACCGCCGCGTACGGCCTCCCGAGCCGCCCCGGCCCGCGCGAGACCGGCCCCGACGCGCTCGCCGCCGGACACGCCCGCGCCTACGCCCTCAGCCGCGCCGGCCGGCCCGAGGAGGCGCTCGCCGTATACATGGCCGTGGCCGAGGGGCGCACCCTCGTCCTCGGCCCAGACCACGCCGACACCCTCGCGGCGCGCCAGGAGGCGGCGTACGAGACCGGCCGGCTCGGGCGCCACCAGGAGGCGCACGACATCTATCGGGCGGTACTCGCCGCCCGCGAGCGGACCATGGGGCCGCTGCACCCCGACACCCTGCGCTGCCGGCACAACCTGGCCTGCGCCCTGGGGGCGCTGGGCCGCTTCGCGGAGGCCCACGCCACCGCCGCCGAGGTCGCCGCCGACCGGGCGGCCGTCCTGGGCGCCGAGCACGCGGACACCCTGCTGACCCGCTACGAGGCGGCGTACGCGCTCGGCCGCCTGGAGCGCTGGCAGGAGGCCTTGGCCGGCTTCCACGAGGTCGCCGCCGTACGGGAACGAGTGCTCGGCCGCGACCACCCCGACACCCTGGCCGCCCGCTACGAGGTCGGCATCGCGCTCGGCCGCACCGGGAACAGCGCCCGGGCCCTCGACCTGTTCCGGGCCCTGGTCCGCGACCGTACCCGCGCCTACGGGGCCACCGATCCCGAGACCCTGCGCGCCCGGCACGTCCTCGGGGTCAACCTGGGCCGCCTGGAGCGCTGGGAGGAGGCGGTGGCCGAAGCCCGGGAGGTGGCCGCCGCACGCGCCGAGGTCCTGGGCGCCGAGCACCCGGACACCCTGATCAGCCGCCGGGAGCTCGCCGTCGGACTCGGCCGGCTGGGCCGCTGGGATGAGGCACTGCCCCTCTACCGGGACCTCTCCGGCATCCGCGAGCGGGCTCTGGGCGACGAACATCCCGACACCGCCCTGGCCCACGCCGACGAGGCCTACTGTCTGGAGCGGCTCGGCCAGGTGTGCTACCAAGAGCCATGACGACCTTCGGGCGGGACGTGTACGACGACGTGATCGTGGGCGGTGGGCACAACGGCCTGGTGGCCGCCGCGTACCTGGCCCGGGCCGGCCGTTCGGTCCTGGTCCTGGAGAGACTCGGGAACACGGGCGGGGCGGCGATCTCCACCCGCCCCTTCGTGGGCGTCGACGCCCGCCTCTCGCGCTACTCGTACCTCGTCTCCCTGCTCCCGGCGAAGATCGTGCGCGATCTGGACCTGCGGTTCGCGGTGCGCAGGCGCACCGTCTCGTCGTACACGCCCGTCGAACGCGACGGGCGGCCCGGCGGGCTGCTGGTCGGCGGCGACGAGCAGCGGACCCGGGAATCCTTCGCGCGGCTGACCGGCTCGGAGCGGGAGTACGACAGCTGGCGCGCCTTCTACGGAACCACCGGGCGGGTCGCCGAGAGGGTGTTCCCGACGCTGACCGAACCCCTGCCCACCCGGGCGGAGCTGCGGGCCCGGATCGACGACGAGGCCGCGTGGCGGATGCTCTTCGAGGAGCCGCTGGGGCAGGCGGTGGAACGGCACTTCACCGACGACCTGGTCCGCGGGGTGGTCCTCACCGACGGCTTGATCGGCACCTTCGCGGACGCGCACGACCCCTCCCTCGTGCAGAACCGCTGCTTCCTCTACCACGTCATCGGCGGGGGGACCGGGGACTGGGACGTGCCGGTCGGCGGCATGGGCGCGCTGACGGACGCCCTCGCGCAGGCAGCCCGGGCGGCCGGGGCGGAGATCGCCACCGGCCACGAGGTGCTGCGGATCGACACGGACGGGATCGCTCCGGCCGAGGTGGTCTTCCGCACGGCGACAGGGGAGGGCCGGGTCGTCGGCCGCACGGTGCTGGTGAACGCCTCGCCGCGGGCGCTGGCCGAACTCCTCGGCGAAACCCCGTCCGATGGCGCGGCCGGGGCCCCCGAGGGCGCCCAGCTCAAGGTCAACATGCTGCTGCGCCGGCTGCCCCGGCTGCGGGACACCGCGGTGGACCCGCGCGAGGCCTTCGGCGGCACCTTCCACATCGCCGAGGGCTACGCCGAGCTCGCCCGGGCCTACGCGGAAGCCGCCTCCGGGGAACTGCCCTCGGTACCGCCCTCGGAGATCTACTGCCACTCGCTGACCGACCCGACGATCCTCGGACCGGAGCTGGTGGAGCAGGGCTACCAGACGCTCACCCTCTTCGGCCTGCACACCCCGGCCCGGCTGTTCGGACACGACAACCAGCAGGCCCGCGAGGTACTGCTGACCGCCACCCTGGCGCAGCTCGACGCGCACCTGTCCGAGCCGCTCACCGACTGCCTGGCCTTCGACGCGGACGGCCGCCCGTGCATCGAGGCGAAGACCCCGCTGGACCTGGAGCGCGAACTGCGGCTGCCCGGCGGGCACATCTTCCACCGGGACCTGTCCTGGCCGTATGCCGAGTCGGGCGGCCGGTGGGGTGTGGAGACCGCCCACCGCAACGTACTGCTGTGCGGGGCGGGGGCGGTTCGCGGCGGCGGCGTCAGCGGGGTACCCGGGCACAACGCGGCGATGGCGGTCCTCGGGCACTAGGCCGTCTCTTTCGGATCTTGCCGGTTGAGCCCGCGGCGTCTGGTGCGGTGCATCGCAAGGCAGAGCGTCGCAGCTCGTACGTGTCGTACTCGCGCGACGCGACAATGCGGCGAGGTGCCGTGCCAGGCGTCCCGGGTCAGGCAAGATCCGGAAGAGACGGCCTGGTGGGCCGGGGGCCGGCCGAAATGCGGAAGAGCCGGGGCGCGTGGCGCGCCTGTGTCGCTGAGGAGCGGGAAACCCACCGGGCAGGCCCACGCCTACCCGCCGGGCGCGATGACCGCGCTCGGGATCTCGCGGTCCGTCCCGGAACGGGTCTCGCCGTACCCGTCCCGTCGATGCCGGGGGTCTGGGGGCTCTGCCCGCCATCGTGGTGCAGGGCAACCGTCAACCCTCTTCAGCGACGGGCGCCGGCGTCCACGGGCGCATTGCCCACTCCGCCCGGGACGGTGAATCCGGCGAAGAGGCCGTCCATCGCCCGGTGCGCGGCGCGGGCCGGGGTGACGCGGACGGCGAGGTCGCGGACGGCCACGGCGAGGGGGTGGGTGAGCGCGGCGATCAGGCCCGCGCGGCGGGCGCGGACGCGGATGGCGTCGGTGCGCGCACAGCGGGCCGAGCTGTAGGAGGCGAGCGCGGCCGGGACGTCCCCGCCGTCGGTCCGGTCCAGGAGATGGGCCAGGACCGCGGCGTCCTCGATCGCCTGGCAGCCGCCCTGGCCCAGGTTGGGGGTCATGGCGTGGGCGGCGTCGCCGAGCCAGGCGAGGCGACCGTGGTGGAAGCGGGGGAGCGGGGCCGCCAGGTCGTGCAGGTCGTGCTGGAGCACGGCCGCCGGGTCGATCCGCTCCAGGAGGGCCGGGATCGGGTCGTGCCAGCTGCCGTAGCGGCGCAGGAGTTCGGCGCGGACGTCGGCGGGGCGGTAGCCCTCGGGGACGACGGCGGTGGCGTAGACGTAGATCCGGCCGTCGGCGAGCGGGACGACGCCGAAGCGCTCGCCGCGGCCCCAGGTCTCGGCGGTGACCGCTTCGGCGCGGCTCACGGCGGCGGGCAGGACGGTGCGCCAGGCGGTCTCCCCGCTGTAGCGCAGGCCGGGGTGGTCCGGGAAGTACCGGCGGCGCAGCGGGCTGTGGATACCGTCGGCGGCCAGCACGAGGTCGGCGCCGCCCAGGTCGCCTGCCGACGTGCGGACCACCGGGGAGCCGTCGGCCCCGTCCACCGAGGTGACCGCGACGCCGTACCGGACCGTGCCTTCGGGGAGCGCGCCGGCCAGGGCCCCGGCGAGGGCCGAGCGGTGTACGGCGAGCGGCGGACCGCCGTAACGGGCGGTCAGTGCGGCGGTGTCGGCGTGGTTGAGCCAGCGCCCGTCCGCTCGGCGCAGGCCCATCGCGGCGGGGACGGCGCTGCCCACCGCGCGGGTGACGTCGAAACCGATGACGTCGAGGGCGCGCAGGGCGTTGGGGGCCAGCACGATCCCGGCGCCGACGGCGGCCGGCCCGGGAGCCCGCTCGCACACGGTGACCCGCCAGCCCCGGCGGTGCAGGGCCACAGCCGCGGTGAGCCCGCCGATCCCCGCGCCTGCCACGACCACGTGACGCTGAAGTTGCGACATGACGAGTCCCCTCTTCCTGCTGCTGCGGCTCTTCCCGTCCGCCTGTCCTCTACATCCGTAGAGGGCAGTGAGCTCACTCTACAGCTGTAGAGTGAGCTGATGTCCACCCCACGTGTGAGCCCGCAGAGTGCGGATCGCAGAACGCTGATCGCCGACACCGCGATCGACCTCGTGGCCGCCGCCGGGCTCCGGGGCCTGACCCACCGTGCGGTCGACGGCGCGGCAGGGCTGCCGGCGGGCAGCACCTCGTACTACTTCCGCACGAGAGCGGCCCTGATCGGCGCCTGCTACCAGCGGCTGGCGGAGCTGGACCTCGGCGACCTCGACGACCTCGACGGCGGGAGCCCGATCCCGCTCCCGACGTCGGACCGGGACGCGGCCGCGGCCGTGCTGGCCGGACTGCTCCACCGCTGGCTGACGGTCGGGCGCGAGCGCCAGCTGGCCCGCTTCGAACTCAGCCTGGAGGCGGCGCGCAACCCCGCACTGGAGGCGGACTTCCACCGGGCGGGCCAAGGGCCCCGGGCCCGGGCCGCCGGCATCCTCGCCGCACTCGGGGCCGACCGGCCGCAGGAGGCCGCCGAGATGATGGTCGCCTGGACGGACGGGCTCCTCTACGATCGGCTGGCCGGCGCCCTCGCCCGCTCCCGCCCGGCCCCGGATCCCGCCGAACTGGCCTCCGTCGTCCGCCGGATGATCGACGCGGCCCTCGCGCACCCCGTCCAGGGTGTCTAGGATCCGGTCATGATCGCTGAACTGCAGTGCGTGGTCCTGGACTGCCCCGAGCCGCGGCTGCTCGCCGCGTTCTACCGGTCCCTGCTGGGCGGAAACGTCAACCAGCAGGACCCGCGCTGGTCGGTCGACGAGGACTGGGCGACGCTCCACACGGCGTCGGGCCTGGTCCTCGCCTTCCAGCGCGTGGTGGACCACCTGCCCCCGAGCTGGCCGGACCCCGCCCGCCCGCAGCAGTTCCACCTCGACTTCGGCGTCCCGGACCTGGACCGGGCGCAGGAGGAGGTACTGGCGAGCGGCGCGACACTGCTCGACGAAGGCACGGACGAGCGCGGCTGGCGGGTCTACGCGGACCCGGCGGGCCACCCCTTCTGCCTCGTCCGCAGCTAGGTCGTCTCGTCAAGGTCTCTCCTGGTGGGTGGGGCCGGCACGCACACTCCCCAGGCCGCGTCCAGCCGTCGATCGCCAAGACCCCGGCCCACCTGCAGCGCCTCGGGCCCCGTGGGGCAGGATGGCAGCCCGTGACGGGTGCGTAAGCAGGCCCGAACGGGCCTTCCTACAGGGCGATCTGACAGGTGAAGACATGACGACACGACACATACGGAGGCCGGCGGCCTCTCTCGCCGTACCCCCGGCCTCCCTTGCCGTACCCCCGGCCCCTCTCACTTCGGAGGGGATCCTTTGAGCCGGGATCTCGTCCTGCACGACTGGGTGGTGGCCGCCATCGCGATGGGGGCGGGTGTCGCGGCCGGGTTGCTGCTGCGCGCCCTCATGCGGTGGCTGGGCAAGCACGCGAGCAGGACGGCGTGGAGCGGGGACGACGCCATCGTCGACGCGCTGCGCACCCTCGCACCCTGGGCCGCCGTCATCGGGGGCGCCGCCGCGGCGGCGTCGGCGCTGCCGCTCACCACGCGGGTCACGGGGCTCGTGAACGATTCGCTGATCGCCCTGCTGATCCTCATCGCCACGGTCGCGGCGGCCAGGGTCGTCGCGGGACTCGTACAGTCCCTGGCGCAGTCCCGTACGGGGGTGGCCGGATCGGCCACCATCTTCGTCAACATCACCCGTGTCGTCGTGCTGACCATGGGCATGCTCGTCGCCCTCGAAACCATGGGCGTGTCCATCGCGCCGCTGCTCACGGCGCTCGGAGTGGGCGGTCTGGCGGTCGCCCTGGCACTGCAGGACACCCTCGCCAACCTCTTCGCGGGCGTGCACATCCTCGCCTCGAAGACGGTGCAGCCCGGTGACTACATCCGGCTCAGCAGCGGCGAGGAGGGCTATGTCGTCGACATCAACTGGCGCAACACCGTGGTGCGCAACCTGTCGAACAACCTGGTGATCATCCCCAACGGCCGTCTCGCGCGGACGAACATGACCAACTTCACCCAGCCGGAACAGAAGCTGTCGATCCTGGTCCAGGTGGGCGTCGGATACGACAGCGACCTGGAGCACGTCGAGCGGGTCACGCTCGACGTCGTCGACAGCGTGATGGCCGACGTCTCCGGCGGGGTCGCCGACCACGAGGCCGCCGTCCGCTTCCACACGTTCGCGGACTCCAGGATCAACTTCACCGTGATCCTGGGCGTGGGCGAGTTCAGCGACCAGTACCGGATCAAGCACGAGTTCATCAAGCGCCTGCACGAGCGGTACCGGGCCGAGGGCATCTCCATCCCCGCCCCCACGCGGACGGTCTCGGTCCAGCCGTGGGGGGCATCGATCCCGCACCAGCGCGACGCTGCGACCTCGCTGCTGGCGGGGAACGGACTGGAATAGCCGACCCGCCCCCTCGGAGGGATCCTGGGGGAGAGCGCGCGGGAGGAGACACGTGATGACACACGCCGAAGAGTGGACAGTGGGCGTCTACCTGACCGAGCAGGACGGGACGACCAAGGCCCGGGCGGTGCTCGACAACGGAAAGACGACGATGACCGGCCGCGGCACGGCGCGCTGCAATCCCCAGGACGTGGAGATCCCCGCGATCGGTGACGAGCTCGCGGCGAGCCGGGCGATGCGCGACCTGGCCGGCCAGCTGATGCGGGCGGCCGACCGGGACCTGGCCGAGGTGGGCGCGGCGCCCCCGAATCCGCCGCGCACCGATTACGGCTGGCCGGAAGACAGGCCCTGAACACTGCGGTGGGAGGGCCCGTGACCGCGTTCTCGTCGTCCGCACCGGTTTGCTGCTGCACAGGTGTGGTCCGGCACCGCGGGCACCGTTCAACCGCATGCAGGTCGCGAGTGCGGCTCCACTGCGTCGTACCGCCAGGCCGTATCTTCCGGATCTTGCCTGACCCGCGACGCCCGGCACGGCACCTCGCCGCGTAGCCGCGTCGCGCGAGTACGACATGTACGAGCTGCGACGCTCCGCCTTGCGATGCACCGCACCAGACGCCGCGGGCTCAACCGGCAAGATCCGAAAGAGACGGCCTAGTCGTGGGAACGGGTCCAGCCGACGGACTCGATGCGGGCGGCGTCGGCCGGGAGGTCCTCCGCGAAGAGCAGGCGGGCCGGTTCCGCCACGCGGACGCCGTCCACGTAGACCCCGCGCCCGACATAGCGGCCGGTCGCCGTGTGGCGAAGGCGCAGCCGGACCTCGCGGCCCGCCCAGGCGGCTGGGAGGGGGGCTTCGAGGCGGTGCCAGATGCGGCCGGACCAGCCGCCCACGCGGCCCAGCGGCCACTCCTCGGCGGCGCCGCCCGTGGACCGCACGGTGCTGAAGGGCAGCGGCTCCCAGTGTTCCCCGTCGGGCGAGACCTCCAGGTGCAGTGCGCCCTCACCGGGCACGGTGTCCCACCACACCGCGCAGCGCAGCCGGGCGGCGGCCGTGGCCGGGGTGAGCGGCGGCAGCGTGAGGGTGCCCGAGCCGCCCGGGTCGATCCCGGAGAACCAGGCCGCGCCCCCGTGCCGGGTGCGGACCGGCACGGCGCGGGCGAAGCGGTTGCCGACGGCGACGCGCGGCGCGCTGCCGGCCCGCCAGGTCCGGACCGGGTGGACGGAGTTGCCGAGCAGGACGAGGAAGGAGTCGGTGGAGGGGTCGAGGACGAGTGAGGTGCCAGTGAAGCCGGTGTGGCCGGCTGAGTGCGGGGTGGCCATGGCGCCCATGTACCAGTGCTGGTAGAGCTCGAAGCCGAGGCCGTGGTCGTCGCCGGGGAAGGCGGTGTTGTAGTCGGTGAAGAGCAGTTCGACGGAGGCGGGGCGCAGGATGCGCCTGCCCGCGTAGGCCCCGCCGTCGAGGAGGGTGCGGGCCAGGACGGCCAGGTCCCACGCGGTGCCGAAGACCCCGGCGTGGCCCGCGACTCCGTCGAGCGCGTACGCGTTCTCGTCGTGCACCTCGCCCCACACCAGCCCGCGGTCCAGCCCGGACCAGGGCGGGCGCTGCACTTCGGTGGCGGCGGTGACCCGGCGCCAGGAGAGCGGTGGGTTGTATCGAGTGCGGTGCATCCCGAGTGGAGCGGTGATCTCGTCGTGGAGCAGGACATCCAGAGTGCGACCGGTGATCTGTTCCAAGAGCAGCTGGAGGGTGATCAGGTTCAGGTCGGAGTACCGGTAGACGGTCCCGGGGGTCTCCTGCGGCCTCACCGACCACAGCAGCCTCAGGCGTCCCTCCCGTGTCGACTCCTTGTAGAAGGGCGCCCACGAGCGCAGCCCCGAGGTGTGTGTGAGCAGCTGACGGACCGTGATCACCTCCTTGCCGCCCCCCGTGAACTCCGGCAGGTACCGGCGTACCGGAGCCTCCAGCTCCAGGCGTCCCCGCTCCATCTGCTGCACGGCCAGGATGGAGGTGAACAGCTTGGTCAGCGAGGCCAGGTCGAAGACGGTGTCCTCGGCCATCGCGATCCGCTCCGCCGCCGGGAACTCCCGAACCCGGTCGGTCCGCCCGTCGTAGTCCGCGTACCGGACGGCGTCGCCCATCGCGCGGTGCAGGGCGATGGTGCGGCCCCGGCCGGCGAGAACCACCGCGCCGGCGTAGTAGGGGTGTTCGGGGGAGGGGCCCAGGAATCGCCGGGCCTCGTCCGCCACTCCCTCCAGGTGCTTCTCCAACAGCCCGGCCTGGCGCGCGGACCCGTACCGCAGCCGCAGCCCCTGGAGCGCGCGCCGCTCGGCCGCGCCGCCCCCGGCTCCGGCGGCTCCGGCGGCTCCGGGGAGTGCGGCGTGCAGGACGAGCACCCCGCCGAGTGCGAGCAGCCGGGCCCCGAGGCGTCGCCGGCTCAGCCCGCCACCGGCGGCCCCGGAGCCGCCCGTTGCCGTCGGCGCGGCATGCGCGTCTCCACCCGCCGCGCCGTAAGCCCCCGTACCTGCTGCCATGTTCGCCCTCCTGTCCCCTGCCACTGTCCGATTCCACCTGCGGCGCCGTTCCCCCGGGGATCCGCCCCCGGACCCCGCGCCTCGAAGGCCGACGGGGCCGGATTGCCGCGCCCGGCGCCCCGGCCCCGCGCCCCGGCCCCGCGCCCCGCGCCTCGAACGCCCGTAGAGCCGGGATGGTCAGGCCCCCCGAACACCCGCGGGGTCTGGGCGCGGGCGACGGCATGTGCCGCACGCTAGTGGGTATGTGCCCGCCCGTCGGCCACCCTCCGCACCGACCGGCCCGTAAAGAATCTGACACTGCATCAGAAAATCCCTTCCCTCGCATGCCGGGCTGCGGCATCCTGCCGCCCATGGAGACGGAGCTGAGCAGGAAACTGGGAGTCGAGCACGCCATCTTCGGCTTCACGCCCTTTCCGGCGGTCGCCGCGGCCATCACCCGCGCGGGCGGCTTCGGCGTCCTCGGAGCGGTCCGCTACACCGCCCCCGACGACCTCAAACGCGACCTCGACTGGATGCAGGAGCACACCGACGGCAAGCCCTACGGCCTCGACGTCGTCATGCCTGCCAAGAAGGCCGTCGACGGCATCAGCGAAGCCGACATCGAGGCGATGATCCCGGCCGGGCACCGCGCCTTCGTCCGCGACACCCTCGCCAAACACCACGTACCCGAGCTCGCCGAGGGCGAGGCCTCCGGCTGGCGGATCACCGGCTGGATGGAGCAGGTCGCCCGCAACCAGCTCGACGTCGCCTTCGACTACCCCATCAAACTCCTGGCGAACGCCCTCGGTTCCCCGCCCGCCGACGTCATCGCGCGCGCCCACGACCACGGCGTCCTGGTCGCCGCCCTCGCCGGCAGCGCCAAACACGCCCGCCGCCACGCCGAAGCCGGCATCGACATCGTCGTCGCCCAGGGGTACGAGGCCGGCGGCCACACCGGCGACATCGCCACCATGGTCCTGGTCCCGGAGATCGTCGAGGCCGTCTCCCCGCTCCCCGTCCTCGCCGCCGGCGGCATCGGCAGCGGCGAGCAGATCGCCGCGGGCATCGCGCTCGGCGCCGAGGGCGCCTGGCTCGGCTCCCTGTGGCTCACCACCACCGAGGCCGACATGCACTCCCGCGCCCTCACCGAGAAGCTCCTCGCCGCCGGCTCCGGCGACACCGTCCGCTCCCGCGCCCTCACCGGCAAGCCCGCCCGCCAGCTGCGCACCGAGTGGACCGACGCCTGGGACGACCCGCAGGGCCCGGGCGCGCTCCCCATGCCGCTCCAGGGCCTGCTGGTCGCCGAGGCCGTCTCCCGCATCCAGAAGTACGAGGTCCAGCCGCTGCTCGGCACCCCCGTCGGCCAGATCGTCGGCCGGATGAACAGCGAACGCAGCGTCCAGGCCGTCTTCGACGACCTCACCAGCGGGTTCGAGCGGGCGATCGACCGCATCAACCGCATCGCCGGCCGAGTCCGAGAGGTGTGACCGCCATGACCGCCACCACCCCGTCGACGACCGACGGGCAGCCGCCCAACGGCTTCTGGGCGCAGGCCGCCGCCGATCCCGACCGCACCGTCCTGGTCACCCCCGAGGGCGAGACGTGGAGCGCAGGCCGCCTGCACGCCGGCGTCAACCGCCTCGTCCACGGCCTGCGCGCCGCCGGCCTGCGGGAGGGTGACGTCTTCGCCGTCGTCCTGCCCAACGGCGTCGAGTTCCTCACCGCCTACCTGGCCGCCTCCCAGGCCGGCTTCTACCTCGTTCCCGTCAACCACCACCTCGTCGGCCCCGAGATCGCCTGGATCGTCTCCGACTCCGGCGCCAAGGTCCTCATCGCCCACGAGCGCTTCGCCGACGCCGCCACCGCCGCGGCCGACGAGGCCGCCCTGCCCGCGAGCCACCGCTACGCCGTCGGAGCGGTCCCGGGTTTCAGGTCGTACGGGGAGCTCCTCGAAGGACACCCCGGCACGGCCCCCGCCGAGCGCACCCTCGGCTGGGTCATGAACTACACCTCCGGCACCACCGGCCGCCCCCGCGGGATCCGCCGCCCGCTGCCCGGCAAGCTCCCGGAGGAGACGTACCTGGGCGGCTTCCTCGGCATCTTCGGCATCCGGCCCTTCGACGACAACGTCCACCTGGTCTGCTCGCCGCTCTACCACACGGCCGTCCTGCAGTTCGCGGGCGCCGCCCTGCACATCGGGCACCCGCTGGTCCTGATGGACAAGTGGACCCCGCAGGAGATGCTGCGCCTGATCGACCGGCACGCCTGCACGCACACCCACATGGTCCCCACGCAGTTCCACCGGCTCCTCGCGCTCCCGCAGGAGACGAAGGACGCCTACGACGTCTCCTCGATGCGGCACGCCATCCACGGCGCCGCACCCTGCCCCGACCACGTCAAACGGGCGATGATCGACTGGTGGGGCGGCTGCGTGGAGGAGTACTACGCGGCGAGCGAGGGCGGCGGCGCCTTCGCGACCGCCGAGGACTGGCTGAAGAAGCCCGGAACCGTCGGCAAGGCCTGGCCGATCAGTGAACTCGCCGTCTTCGACGACGACGGCAACCGGCTGCCCGCCGGTGAACTCGGCACCGTCTACATCAAGATGAACACCGGCGGCTTCAGCTACCACAAGGACGAGGGCAAGACGAAGAAGAACCGCATCGGCGACTTCTTCACCGTCGGCGATCTGGGGCTGATGGACGAGGAGGGCTACCTCTTCCTCCGCGACCGCAAGATCGACATGATCATCTCCGGCGGTGTCAACATCTACCCCGCCGAGATCGAGTCCGCCCTGCTCACCCACCCCGCCGTCGCCGACGCCGCCGCCTTCGGCATCCCGCACGCAGACTGGGGCGAGGAGGTCAAGGCGGTCATCGAGCCGGCCGAGGGCTTCGTGGCGGGCGACGCCCTGGCCGCGGAGATTCTGCACCACTGCGAGCGGCAGCTCGCCGGCTACAAGCGCCCCAAGACGGTCGACTTCATCGAGACGATGCCGCGCGACCCGAACGGAAAGCTCTACAAGAGGCGGCTGCGCGACCCGTACTGGGAGGGGCACGCGCGCGCGATGTGAGGGGTGGCGGCCGCCGGGCCGTCCGCGTCACCAGGGGGCGACGTCGTGGACCCCGGCGCAGCAGGGAGCCGCGGCGGCGCCGGAGGCGTTCCGGTCGCGCTCGTCGCGCTCGTCGCGTACGGGGGAGGGCCGCGCCGCCATCGTCCGGCGAGCCCCTTCGTACGCCTCCCTCGTCGTCCCGCAGCGCGATGTGCACGCCGATCTCGTCGCCCCCGGCACAGTACGGCCGTCCAGTCGACGTACGGCCGTACCGGGCCGGGGGCGACCGGCAGGAAACCATCGAGCAGCAGTTCGGGGCCGGGATCTTCCACGCCGGAGTACCCGATCATGGTGACGACGGCGACGTGCAGCGCGTCGGTGAGGCGTCGGAGGGCTCGCACAGGAACCGCCAGGTCACGGGGCGGGCGTCGATGACCGGGATGCCCAGGCCGTCCACGGACGTGGGGCCGCCGGCTCCGGCCCGGCGGCGGGGAGCTGGCGCGGCACCCCCGCGACGACGCTCCACGGGACGGTGCAGTCGTGGGGGCGCAGCAGCGGCAGGTCGTACGCGAGCGAGCAGTCCGGGCCGCCGTCCTCCCACACGACCACGCGGGTGGTGTCCAGCCGTCCCGCGGCCGCACCACCCGGCGCTCGGGCGGCCGGCCCGCGCCCCCGCGTACGCCCTCGGCCCTAGGAGCCCGGGAGGCGTGGCGCAGCAACGCCCCGACCGCGACGCGGTGCGGTCGGGTCGGGTCGGGTCCTCCTCGGTCCAGGGCGAGGGCACTTCGGCTGAGGGCACGCCCATTCTGCGGTGTCGTGCGCGGGTTCCCGCTTCCTGCGGACACCGCACCCGACACCCCCGCCCCGCCCGACGCGGTCTGCCCCCGCCACGCCCGGCGCGTGGGTGAGAAGGGCCAGGTCAGGGCAGCGAGAGCGACGCCTCAGCCGCATCGGGGGAACACTTCTGGCAAGTTGGCTGATATGAGTACGACTACGCGCAGATCCTTCCTGACCGACTGGACCCTGCTGGTCCCCCTGGTGGCGCTCGTCGCGCTCGTTCTCAGCTGGGGACGCGACCTGCACCCGCTCGCGGTGGCCCTCGTCGCCCTCTGCCTCGCGGGCGCGGTGCTGGCGGCCGTCCACCACGCCGAGGTCGTCGCCCATCGGGTCGGCGAACCCTTCGGCTCCCTCGTCCTCGCCGTCGCGGTCACCGTCATCGAAGTCGCCCTCATCGTCACCCTGATGGCCGACGGCGGCCCCAAGGCCGCCTCGCTCGCGCGGGACACCGTCTTCGCCGCAGTCATGATCACCTGCAACGGGGTCGTCGGCCTGTCCCTGCTCGTCGGCGCCCTGCGCAACCGGGTCGCCGTCTTCAACCCCGAGGGCTCCGGGGCGGCCCTCGCCACCGTCGCCACCCTCGCGACCCTCAGCCTGGTCCTGCCGACCTTCACCACGAGCAAGCCCGGCCCGGAGTTCTCCACCGCCCAGCTGGCCTTCGCCGCCGTCGCCTCACTCGCCCTGTACGGCCTGTTCATCGCCGTCCAGACGGTCCGTCATCGGGACTACTTCCTGCCCGTGGAGACCGAGCCGCGACCCGGCGCGTATGAGGGCCAGGGCGGCCGCGACGGAGCCGGAGCCGGAGCTGGAGCCGGAGCCGGAGCCGGAGATGGAGACGGCGACCACGCCGCGCCGCCCACCTCCCGCGCCGCGCTGATCAGCCTCGGACTGCTGATGGTCGCGCTCGTCGCGGTGGTCGGCGACGCCAAGGCCGTCTCCCCGGCCATCGAGAAGGGAGT
Organism: Streptomyces sp. NPDC054849; assembly: GCF_053610945.1. Lineage (NCBI taxonomy): Bacteria > Bacillati > Actinomycetota > Actinomycetes > Kitasatosporales > Streptomycetaceae > Streptomyces > Streptomyces sp. NPDC054849. Next base: position 6,438 of record NZ_JBSGZI010000098.1, on the reverse strand, counting down.
GGCCGACGCGGGCCTGCCCAACGCGGTCGTCGGTGTGATCATCGCCCTTCTCGTGCTGCTGCCCGAGACCCTGGCCGCCGTCCGCGCGGCCCGCCGAGGCCGCGTCCAGACCAGCCTCAACCTGGGCTACGGATCCGCCATCGCCAGCATCGGACTGACGATTCCGGCCATCGCCCTGGCCTCGATCTGGCTCTCCGGCCCGCTCATGCTGGGCCTCGGCCCGGTCCACATGGTGCTGCTGGCCCTGACCGTCGTGGTCAGCGCCCTCACCATCGCCCCGGGCCGCGCCACGCTGCTCCAGGGCGGCGTGCACATCGTGCTGCTCGCCGCGTACCTCTTCCTGGCGGTCAGCCCATGAGGGCCGCGGCCGGGAAGAGGTACGGGTCACCGCGAGGGCACGGTCACCGCCGCTCGCGGGCCCAGACCAGCTTCAGCTGCGGCGAGGTGAGGATGTCCCGCTCGCAGAACCGCGCCGTGACCCAGCGCTCCCCGGAGAACATCCGCGTCTGGTCCGCGTAATACGGCGAGCCCGCGTCCGAAGACTGGCCGTAGGTCAGCAGGGTGCGCGCCACCGGGCAGCGGCCGCCGTCCCAGCCGACCGCCTGGATGTGGCTGGAGCCGTGCACGACCTCCGGATAGCCGCCGGCCGCCGCGTTCCACGGCGCCTCGATCTTGTTCCAGACGCCGAGCGCCTCGGTGCCGCCGCCCACCGCGAGCTTCTGCCCGCCGCGGACCACGAACTGGTGCTCGCCCAGCGGGGCGTCCAGGGCGATCCCGGCGGCCCTCAGCTCCGCCACCGCGTCCGCGAGCGCCCGCGCGACGCCGGGCGCCGCCTGGTTGAGCGTCCGGGGCGTGCGTACCGGGTCGGCCGCCGAGAACGGCACCAGCCACAGGTCCTTGGCCGGTGTCGAAGCCGTCAGCCTGCGCCAGAACCGGTCGAAGAGCAGCGCGCCGCGGCTGGTGCCGTCGGTCGTACGGTCCCAGCCCGCCAGCACCCCACAGGCCGCCGAGACGTCCACCGCCGCGCCGTCGCTCGCCGTCGCCGTACCGCCGGGCAGGGCGGCGCACGCCTTCGCCGCGTCGGCCGCCGCCAGATCACCGGCCGGTGCCCGGTTGGCGAACTGCTGCTTCTGCAGGTCGGCCACCGTCAGCCGGCCCTTCGCAGCCATCGCCGACACGTCCTGGACGGCCCCGCGCGTGCGCAGCGAGCGGGGGGTGGCGACGTTGCCCCAGATCCGCTCGTATCCGGTCAGCGGCCGGTCGGCATGGGTCAGCCAGGCGCTGTCGTTGGAGTTCTCGACGTACGGGGCGCCCTGCAGCGTGGGCGCCTTCCCCGGGCCGAAGACGCCCGGCTGTACAGCGTCCGCATCGGAGCCGGGCGTGCACTCGCCGCGCGAACCGTCCAGCACCGCCAGCCCTGAGGCCGGGTACGTGGCCTGGCCCAGCGGGGTGGAGCAGCCGGCCGCCAGCTCGTCGGTGATCCGGGGGAGTACCTGGGTCTGGGTGAAGAGGGTGCCGCCCGCCGAGTCCGCGGCCACCGTGTTGACCCACGGCAGACCCTGGGTGCGCTTCAGGGCGTCCTGGATGCCGGCGACCGAGCGGGCTTTGCCCATGGCGAGGGCGGTGTCGGAGCCGCGCAGGTTTGCCGCGTTGGGGTCGTTCAGCGCGTACGCCGTCCGGCCGGTCCAGTGCAGCGGCAGGCCGGCGCCCAGGTTCGAGACCACCGGTCCGTAGCGCGTCCACCACTGGCTGCGGGTGACCGGGGAGCCGCCCGCCACCGGGACGGTGACGGTACGCCGGGTCATCCTCTCCGGTGTGCCGTCGACCAGGTACACGGTCGGGTCGGCCGGGTCGAGCGTGAGCTGGTGCAGGTTCACCGGGGTGCCGGTGGCCACCGTGTGGCTCCAGGCCACCTTCTCGTTGAAGCCGATGTTGACCACGGTGGTCCCGAGGAGGGAGCCGCCCGAGACGTTCAGCTCGCCCGGAATGGTCTGCTGCGACTGCCAGAAGCGGCGCCCGCCCTGCCACGGGTAGTGCGGGTTGCCGAGCAGCAGCCCTCGGCCGCTCGCCGTGGTGGAGCCGGCGAAGGCCACCGCGTTGGAGCCCATGTCGTAGCGGCTGGTGTCGAAGAATTCGCGCGCGGCCTCGGCGGCGGCCGCCGGATCGACCTCCGGTTCCGGAGCGGGGGCCGGCGTCGTACGGGTGCCCGCCGAGGCGGCCGAGGCCGCTGTGCCTGCTGTGCCTGCTGTGCGCGGCGGTTGGGCGGCCGTGATGCCGTCGATGCCGCGCCCCTGGCCGCCGAGGACCGAGACCGCGAAGCCGCGGGCAGCCACGTCGGTCGAGGTGACCGGGCGGACCCAGCCTGCGCCCTTGCACGCCGGGTCGGTGACCTTGTTCTGTGCGAGCCACGCGTTGTAGCCGGCTGCCCAGCCGCGCATCAGTTCCTTGAGGTCCTTGCTGGGACCGGCCGGGGCGGGGGCCGCCAACAGCTTCTCCACCGTGCCGGACTCCCGGACGCCCTTGAAGTACAGGTCGCTGGAGAGGTTCCGCGTGGCGGAGGAGAGCGATCCGTCAGGTGTGGCGTCGGGCCCGAACCAGCGCGAGCGCTCACCGGCTACGGTCACGAACCCGTCCGCGAGGACGCAGACCTGATCGGCGGCCTGCGCCCAGCCGGTGCCGAAGCCGAGCTGAGCGTAATCGCGGGCGAGGATGTGCGGGATGCCGTTCTCGGTGTACCGGATGACGGCGGACAGGCCGCCGCCGGCCGGTATCCGGTCCCCGGGCGCCGCCGAGGCCTGCGGCGTCACGGCCGTCGCGACGAGCAGCGCGGCGGCGGTGACGGCGACACGACGGAGTATCGGACGGGTGCTGAGGTGCAACATGCCTCCCAAGTAGCCTGCGGATGGGTGTGGTTACCCGCTGGACAGGCGGTGCGTCCGTGCCCCCACACTCATGCAGTCGGTCTGATGATCTGTCAACATCCCGTTCGGTATCCCTGTCATCGAGCTCGGCGTACGGGGAGGCGAGGATCGCGCCATGACGGCAGCGCGAGCGATGTGGGCGGTGCAGGTGGTGCAGGTGGTGCGGCACCAGAGGGTCGACGGACTGGCGCACGAGAGTGCGCGTCGGCTCCCCCAGCGCCTCGCGGGGCCCGCTACCGCGGGCGGAGCTGGACGTACGCGAAAGCCGACGCGACCGTCACCACCGGCGCCGCCGTGCTGCGGCAGCGGCAGGGCTGGCCGACGGCGATCGCGGCGCACCTTCACCCTCCGACTCCGACGCCCATCTCCTCGCCTGCGTGCCGGACGGCAGGGCCGGCGAGATCGTCTACCGCTCGCCACAGTTGGTCCTGGGGTGCTGGAACGACCCGGAGGCCAAGCCGTGGGCCTTCATGGACGAGTGGTTGAGTTCGGGCGAGACCTCGCGGTGAGCGACGCGCAGGGGTACTTCGCGGTCGTGTGGACCGCGTGAAGGACGCCATCAACCCGGGCGGGGTGCTGGTCGCCTCCCGGCAGGTGGAGGAGGTGCTCTGCACCCGGCCGGGCGTGGTCGAGGCGGCGGTGATCGGGCTGCCCGACGAACGGTGAAGCGAGGCGGTCACGGCGGTGTGCCGTACCGCGCGGGGAGGTGACGGAGGCGGAGCTGATGACCTACCCGCGGGAGCGGCTCGCCCACTTCAAGGCCCCGCAAGGCGTCCTCTTCGCGGGTGTTCTCGCGCCCAACACCGGCGGCGAGATCCTCAGGGGAATGCTGTGACTGCTTCGCCGGGCCGCCCGGCCCCGGAGGGCTGAACCGGGCGGGACGCGGGACGCGGGGGCGCCCATCCCGGGTGGTCCGGGGGTGGGTCCCGGGCGGAGCGCGGTGGGTGAGGTGACGTGCGGTGCGGCCGGTCAGGCAGGTCCCGGGTGGTCGGGATGGCCGCTGTCGGCGGGCAGGATCCCGGTGCGCCGGAAGTGGCGAAGGGTGAGGTACTCGTGGACGAGGCGGCCGACCAGCGCGCCGCCGTAGACCACGAAGCCGACGCCGACCAGCCAGGACTGGACGACCAGCAGCGTGCCGAACGGGCCGTAGGTCACGGCGTTGGACGCGATGAGCGGCGAGAACACCAGCTGCGAGAAGAATCGCAGCCCCAGCAGCCCGACGCTGGTCGCGAGCGTACCCGGCACCAGGGCGCGCCAGCGGACCCGCCCGCCGAGCAGCAGCCGCTGGGAGCCCCAGAAGAAGAGGCAGGTGCCGATGAGGTCACCCAGGGTGCCGAGGGTCGTCCCGACGAAGTGCGACGGCGCGGGGATCCCCACGAGCAGGGCGAGGTAGCAGACCAGCAGGGCGAGCCAGACGACGTGCCGCCACATGGTGTGCCACCGGGCCGTCGGCAGGTCCCACACCTTCTCGTAGCCCGTCTGCACCGCCGAGCCGAAGGTCAGTCCGAACACGGCGAGCGCGGCCAGACCGAAGGCGGTGGTCCGCTCCAGCGCCATGTCCGCCGCACTGAACAGCATCTCGACCCGCCCTCGCGACGACTCCGTCACCCCGAGGGCCTGGCCGAGCCAGCGGCCGAAGCCCGAGCCGCTGCCCGGTGCGGCGGCTGCGACCACCACCAGCAGCGGCACGAGGGTGAGAAACCCGAGGGCCGCGAAGCCCATCGCCCGGTGCATCAGCTCCATCTCCCGGCCGCGGCTCCAGGCCAGCCCGGCGGGGGAGGCCTGGAGCCGGACATAGAGCTGCCGGAAGGTCGAGGTCACGCCTCATGCACTACCCGCGAGCATCACCCTGCTCCCGGGAGCCGCCCCGAAATAGGCCCGAAGGGGTGGTTTCAGCCGCCCGGACGCGAGTCTGCGCCTTACTCGGCGCCGCGGAGGTCCACCAGTCTCCTGATCTTCCCCACCGAACGCTCCAGGGTCTCCGGATCGACCACCTCGACCCGGACCGAGACCCCGACCCCCTCCTTGACGGCCCGGACCACCTCGGCGCCCGCGGCATCCCGCCGTTCGACGTCCGTCTCCCGACGTGCCTCCACCCGTACGGTCAGGGCGTCCATACGGCCTTCGCGGGTCAGCCGCAGCTGGAAGTGGGGAGCCAGCCCGGACGTCCGCAGGAGGATCTCCTCGATCTGGGTCGGGTACAGATTCACCCCACGCAGGATGATCATGTCGTCGCTGCGGCCCGTGACCTTCTCCATCCGCCGGAAGGCCGGCCGGGCGGTGCCGGGCAGAAGCCGCGTCAGATCCCGGGTGCGGTACCGGATGACGGGCATGGCCTCCTTGGTGAGCGAGGTGAACACCAGCTCGCCGTGCTCGCCCTCCGGCAGCACCGCGCCCGTCAAAGGATCGATCACCTCGGGATAGAAGTGGTCCTCCCAGATGTGGAGGCCGTCTTTTGTCGATGCGAACTCCTGCGCGACGCCCGGCCCGATGACCTCGGACAGGCCGTATATGTCCACCGCGTCTATGCCGAGACGTTCCTCGATCTCCCGGCGCATCTCCTCGGTCCACGGCTCCGCGCCGAAGATCCCGGTACGCAGCGAGGTGGCGCGCGGGTCGATGCCCTGGCGCTCCATCTCGTCCAGCAGGGTCAGCATGTAGGAAGGCGTCACCATGATGACCTCGGGCCGGAAGTCCTCGATGAGCCGGACCTGCCGGTCCGTCATCCCTCCCGAGGCGGGCACGACCGTACAGCCGAGGCGCTCGGCGCCGTAGTGAGCGCCGAGGCCGCCTGTGAACAGCCCGTAGCCGTAGGCGATGTGGATGATCTGGCCGGGCCGGCCACCCGCCGCGCGTATGGACCGGGCGACGACGTCCGCCCAGGTGGAGAGGTCCCCGTCGGTGTACCCGACGACGGTGGGGCGCCCGGTTGTGCCGCTGGAGGCGTGGATGCGGCGCACTTCGGACTGCGGGACGGCGAACATCCCGAAGGGGTACTGGTCGCGCAGATCGGCCTTGGTGGTCAGGGGGAACAGGGCGAGATCGGCGAGGGAGCGGCAGTCGTCGGGATGCACGCCGGCCTTGTCGAAGGCCTGCCGGTAGAACGGCACGCGGTCGTATGCGCGGTGCAGAGTCGTGCGCAGCCGCGTCAGCTGGAGGGCGGCCAGCTCGTCGCGGCCGAGCCGCTCGCCGTCGTCGTGGAAATCCGCCTGCTCCGCCATGCCGTCACCTCATCGTGAATCAACCGAACGATCATTCGGTAGATTGCCAGCTCTCCGCAGGTGAAATCAATGACTCGAACGAGTGATCGTCTGTTGTGGCGGTCTGCGCGCCGGTCGTCGGGGGCGCCGTCTCATCCTGCTCGACCTGCGCGGTGCGGGCGACTCCGCGAGGTCGCCGGGCCGGGCCGTACCGTAGCCGTAGCCGTGGCCGTGGCCGTGGCCGTGGCCGTGGCCGTGGCCGTGGCCGTGGCCGTGGCCGTGGCCGTGGCCGTGGCCGTGGCCGTGGCCGTGGCCGT
>NZ_JBSGZI010000097.1:0-31551 GCF_053610945.1 Streptomyces sp. NPDC054849 | reverse complement strand
GGGAGCGTGAGCTCCCGGTCCGGGCGCCGTCCTGCGATGCGGATGCCCCGAACCCGCCCTCGTCACGATCGGATCTGCACGCGGTGATGAAATGTGCGCGATGCACTGTGACTCGTCACGCTGCTGAGCTGCACTGTCGTCTCGGGAGTCGAACCCGATGCGCTGCTCTCCGCGCGCCAGCCGGGCCGGTAACCGCCGGCCCTCGGTTGTGCACGCCTCCGGAGCGACTACCTGCTCCACATCGCGGGTCTCAGTCCAGGAGGTCGGCCTCCCAGTTGGTGCGCTGGATGCGTACGTCGATCTCACGGATCTCGCGGGCGGCGTCGTCGGCGCGAGCGCGCAGCTCGGCGACGGGCAGCGCCGGGAGCACCATCAGCTCGGAGCGCAGCTGACGGCCGTGGCCTCGTTCCCCACTGCCGGCGGCGGCGTCCGCAGCCGAGGTGAGCACGGAGTGGCGCAGGCGCAGGGTGTCGCGGCGGGCGAGGGCGTCGGTGAGGGTGCCGTCGGCCCCCATGTCGACGGCGGCGTTGGTCCGGTTGATGCGCCGGATCAAGGACTCCAGAGTGTCGAGGGTCTCGGTGACCTCGGCGAGCAGCCCGGCCGGGTCTTCCGCGGGGGTCTCGCCCTCTTGGTGGCGGGCGTTGGCCACGATGCGGGCCCGCAGCTGTTCGACGCGGCGAGCCGCCTCGGCGCGCTCCGCCAGTGCTTCGCCGAGCTTCATCGTGGTGGTCCGTCCCTTGGTGCCGTTCGCCGTGTGGTACTACTGCGCTGATCACCCTACGTCAGGTCACGGGGTAAGCCGCCTGCGCCGCGCACCGCGGGCCGGGCACTCAGGCGCAGTCGCCCGGCCGCACCAGCCCCGCCTCGTAGGCGAAGATCACGGCCTGGGCGCGGTCCCGCAGGTTGAGCTTGGCCAGCACCCGCCCGATGTGCGTCTTCACCGTCTGTTCGGCCAGCACCAGATGTCCGGCGATCTCCTGGTTCGACAGGCCGCGCGCGATGAGTTCCAATACCTCCGTCTCGCGCGGGGTGAGGCCGTTCAGCCGCAGCGCCGGGTTCTTGCGCGGTGCGGGCCGCTGCTGGACGAAGTCCGCGATCAGCCGCCGCGTCACCGAAGGCGCCAGCAGCGCCTCGCCCGACGCGACCACCCGTACCGCCGCGATCAGATCGGCCGGCGGGGCGTCCTTGAGCAGGAAACCGGAGGCGCCGGCCCGCAGCGCCTCGTACACGTAGTCGTCGATGTCGAAGGTCGTCAGCATCAGCACCTTCGGGCGGTGCACCACCCCGGGCGGGGGATCGAGGATCTCGCGGGCCGCCGTGAGCCCGTCCATCTCCGGCATCCGCACGTCCATCAGGACCACATCGGGGTGCGTGGAGCGCGCCACCTGCACCCCCTGCCGCCCGTCGGGCGCCTCGCCCACCACATCGATGTCGGCCTGCGCCGACAGCAGGGCGGCGAACCCCGCCCGCACCATGGCCTGGTCGTCGACGATGATCACGCGGATGGTCAACTGCCCTCCTCGTCCGTAGGGGCGCTCCCACCGGCGGTGTCCAACGGCAGGCGGGCCGCGACCCGGAAGCCGCCGTCGGGCAGCGGACCGGTGTCCAGCGTCCCGCCGGTCAACCGTACGCGCTCCCGCATCCCCACCAGACCGTGGCCCGTACCCGAACTCTCCAGCTCCACCACGGCATCCCGGGCCGGACCGTTGACCACGAGCACGAGGACCTCGTCCTCGTCGGCCGTCACCGAGACCCGGGTACGCGCCCCCGGCGCGTGCCGCACCACATTGGCCAGGGCCTCCTGCACGATCCGGTACGCCGACAGGTCCACCGCCGGAGGCGCCACCCCGGCAGCCCCCGCGGCCAGCGACAACTCCACCGGCTGCCCGGCCCGTACGGTCGCCTCCACCAGCTGCTGAAGCCGGTCGATCCCCGGCTGCGGGGCCCGCTCTCCCTGCGCGCCGCCGTCCGTCCCGTCACCGCGCAGCACCGTCAGCAGCCGCCGCATCTCCCCCAGCGACTCCCGGGCGCCGGCCGCGATCGCCGCGAACTCCTCCCGTACCGGCTCCGGCATGCCGGGCAGCCGGTACGGCGCCGAATCGGCCTGCACGGTGATCACGGACATGTGGTGGGCCACCACGTCGTGCAACTCGCGGGCGATCCGGGCGCGTTCCTCCAGCAGCGTCCGCCGCGCCCGCTCCGCCTCGCTGATGCTCTCCTGCTCGGCGATCCGCTGCTGCGCGTCGCCCAGACCGCGCAGGGCGCCCGTCAGCACCAGCAGCACCCCGCTGAGCACGAAGAGCAGGGCGGCGGTGTCCATAGAGCCCGCGGGCCGGGAGAAGCCCAGCGCCGCACCGAGCACGCCGGTCACCAGCCATACCCCCACCAGGGTCCGGATGGACTCGCGCAGCCCCAGGCAGGCCATCAGCACCAGGTAGCCGACGATGGTCATCGGCGGCCACGGCCACGGCTGCCCGGCCACCTCGCCGGCACCGCCCAGCAGCACGGCGGCGGCGGTGTCGGCGACCAGGACGAGCGCCCAGGCGGGCAGCGGCCGGGTCACCGCGAGGAGCAGCGGCACGGTCTGCGCCACCCCCAGCGCGCCCGACCAGCCGCCCGCCATCCCGTAGTCGTTGGCCAGCACCGTGATGGTCACCGGCAGCAGGGTCACCATGAAGATGCCGACGACGGCGAACGGCAGCAGGCGCTGCCAGGCCTTGGGCGCCTGTGCGAACAAGGGCTGCGCCGCCCGGGCGGGCGTGCGCAGCACCACGGCGAGCTGCGCCAGCGCGCCCGGCACGCGGGTACCGGGCGTTCCGGCCGGGGGACGTCGGGTGCGTTCGCGGTTCCGGCGGCGGCGCAGCCGGAAGCGGGTGCGGGCTTGGTCGCTCATGATCGGGCCAGCCTATGCTCCGCCGGGCTCGGGGCGGGGTGCGAGTAGGCTGCTCGCCTGTCGATCACGGGGGAGCCGCAGACATGGGTGGGGCAGCCGCGCTGGAGAAACTGGTGCCGGTGCTGCTGGCCTTCGGCGGCGGCGTCCTGCTCGCGCGCCGGAAGATCGTTCCGGCGGAGGCCTCCAAGGCCTTCTCCGACTACGCCTTCCTCTTCGCCGTCCCCTGCTATCTCTTCGGCAACATCTACGCCAGCGACCTCGCGGCCCTCTTCGACTGGCGGGCGATCGGCGGCTACGCCGCGGCGGCGGCCCTCGCGGTGGCGGTGGTGGCCACGGTGGCGGTCGCCCACGGCCTGCGCGAACCCCGCGCCGTGGCGCTGCGCGTGATGGCCGGGGTCCAGGTCAACACCGCGTACTTCGCCGTCCCCGTCTTCATCACCGTCTTCGGGACGGCGGCGCCGATCTTCCCGATCCTGTTGTTCCAGGTCTGCGTCCTGTCCCTGATCGTCATCGCCCTCATGGAACTGGGCCGGGCGGGCCCCGCCGCGGGCGGCCCGGGCCGACGCCTCATCCGAGCCGTCGGCGCCTCGCTCGCCACCCCGCTCGTCCTCGCCTGCAACGCGGGGATCCTGCTCAACCTGCTCTCGGTACGGGTCCCGGCCGTCGTCCTGGACGGAGCCGCCTTCGTCGGGGACAGTGCCTCCCCGGTGGCACTGTTCGCCCTCGGCCTCCACCTCGGCGGCCTCGGCCTCGACCTCCGCGGCACGACGCGCGAGGAGATGGCCCTCATCGGCTTCAAGTGCCTGGCGTTCCCGCTGCTGACCTGGGCGGTGTGCGGGATGCTCTTCGGCGTACGGGGCGAGTGGCTGGCGTACCTCGTCCTGATCGCCGCGATGCCCACCCCGCAGAACCTCTTCATCTTCGCCCAGCGCTACGACGTGGGCGTCGACCTCTCCGCATCGATAGTGATCAAGAGTTCACTCGTGTCCCTCCTGCTGCTGCCCCTGTGGCTCCAGACTGTTGCCGTATGAACACCTCCAACACCTCCAACACCTCCAACGTCCTGCATGCCTCCTCGATATCGCGAAGCGCCGTCGCGCTCGGACTGCTCGCCGCCTGGACCGTGCACGACCTCGAAGAAGTGGCCACCATGGCGCGCTGGTCCCGGACCCGGGTGCCCGCCCTGCGCGAGCGCCACCCCCATGTCCCCGACCGGCTCTGGCGGCGCCTGGAGGCCGTCGACGGCCGTGAGTTCGCCACCGCGGTCGGCGTGATGGGGCTCGTCGTCGCGGCCGCCTCCGCCGACGGCCACCGCACCGGCGGGCGATCGAGCTTCTATCAGGCCGCTTTGAACGGTTTCGGCCTGCACGGGCTCGTCCACCTCGCGCAGGCCGCGGCGACCCGGGGCTACACGCCCGGAGTGGTCACCTCGCCGCTGCTCGTGGTCCCGTTCACCCTGTGGGCTCGCGGCCGACTGCGCCGCGCCGGGTTCTGCGGCCCACGCGGGCGCGCGATCTGGCCGGGAGCCTGGTCCTCGCCGGTGTGGCCACCGCCGCCTCGCACGCCGTTGCCCGGCGCGTCCACCGGGGCGCGTTCACACGGTAGCGCCGGACTCCCGCGGGACGGGGTGCGGGCGGTCCTGACCGGCACCTGCCCGTCCTCCGCCCGCCCCGCAGGGCATCCGCTCGTACCCCGGGCGGGATCGGCTCGTTGACCCGGCATGGAACTGCCGACCATCGCGGCGCCGGGCGTCGGCGAACGGGCCGACGCCGTGGCCGATGCCGCCTGCCACCTCTGCGACACCATCAACCTCTGGGGAATCGGCGCGCCCCAGGGGCCGCGGCCGGCAGTGGCCGGGGGAGGGTGGAGCCGGACCGCCGCCGAGGACGCCGCCGAGGCCATCGAGACGACCGCGCACGCGCTCGCATCCATCGGACCGGGCGCCGAGGTCGTCCTCGCGCCCGTTCACGCCGCCCTCGCCGACCTCCGCCGGCGGTTCGGCCTCGCACCCGCCGATGCGCCGGCCGGCGACGGGCTTCCGCCGACGCCGCGTACGGTCGGCAACCCGCGCCGGACCCGCTGGGTCCGGGCGCTCACCGCCCCTTCGCCCCGGCAACCGCCTTCTCGTACAACTTCCTGACGTCCGTGCCGAAGTAGGAGCTGTACGAGGTGTCGGCCTTGTTCCCGCCCGTCTTCCAGCCGCCGATGACCCCCACCACGTCACCGGTTCCCGTACGCCCGTCGTAGCGGACCAGGAACGGCCCGCCGCTGGTTCCGCCGGGGTAGCCGGTGCAGTTGATGCGCAGGAAGGATCCGGGGATCCGCGCGTCGTTGCTCGTGAACTTGGTCGTCCGGTTGACGCACAGGCGCGGACGGGCGGCGGAGGACGGGTGACCGATCAGCGAAACCCGTGCGTGCGCGTAACCGGCGCCGGTGACCAGCCGGTTCCCGCCGACCACGTCCTGTACCCGGCGGCCGTGCGCATCCGGCCCGACCTGGGCGAAGGCCACGTCGAGGGTGGCCGCCCGGTCGACTCCCTGGGACCGGTATCGCGGGTCGATCCAGATCCTGGAGTGCCCGCCCGCGTTCCGCAGGACCGGGAACATGCCGTACGGCTGCGGTGTGGCACGCGTGTAGCGCGGTACGAACGCCACCTGCTGGGCGTCGGCGCCGAGCAGGCAGTGCGCCGCGCTGAGCACGAGGTCGCGGCCGGGGGAGGCGACCACGCTCGCAGTGCAGAAGTAGGTGCCGCCGCCCTTGACGAGGAACATCCGGCCGATGACGGGGATGCCGTCGAAGTCCTGCCCGATGCCGGGGGTGGTGGCCGGTACCCGGGGGACGACCGGACGAACGGGGGCCGGCGCGGCAGCCGGGACCTGCGCCGGTGAGGTCGCGGCCGGGACGGTCGGGGTGGCGGCCGGGGTCGGGGAGGAGGTCGGGGAGGGCACCGGCGCATCCGTCGCGACCGGCGTCGGCGTCGGGGCCGGCGTCGCGATCGGGGTCGGCGGGGGCGGATCGAGCAGGTCGAGCGGATCGAACGGGCCCAGGGGCTCCAGCGGCTCAAGTGGCGCAAGTGGTGTGGGGGGCGCCGGTGTCACCGGGGGCAGTGGTACGGCGGAGGCCATCCGTTCGTCGGTCCAGAAGGACTTCGCCTCGTGCGCGGACCACCGCGCGGCGGCCACCGGGACGGCGCTCCGCGCCTCCGCCACGGGCAGCGGTCCTGCGGGCACCAGCAGGGCGGCCGCCATCGCGGCCGTCGTCACCATTCGTCGCATGCCGGACTCTCCCTAGACGGCGTGGGGAAAACGGAAAGGCCGGTCCGGGTCGTAGGAACGCCGGACCGCCTGCAGGCGGGCGAGGTCGGGGCCGTAGTAGGCCTCCCGCCGGCCGGTGAGCTTCGGATCGGTGTGGTTCCGGTACGCGCGGCCGCTCGCCCCCGGGCGCAGGTCCTGCCACAGTCCGTCGAGCCGGCCCTCGTGCCGGTCCACCTCGGCGGCGTTGCCGACGCGGGCCAGTAGGCGAGGTACTGGGCGAGGAACGCGCTGTCGCGGTGCGCGAAGGCGGTGTCCCCGGCCGTGGGCCACCGCGCCCGGCGCGAGGGCGTCGTACCGGGGCTGGAACAGCCGCCGGGCCTCGGCGTGGTCGCGGGCCCCGGGAAGCACCACCCGCCCGTCCACGGAGCGGGCCGGCGCACCGTGATCCGGGCTCCGGGCGGCCGCGCCGACGGTGGCGAGGACGGCCGCGGCCGCGCTGCCGAGGACTTGGCGGCGATGGAGGGTCATACCTCCTTCCTGCCACCGCCCGGGCCGTTCGCGGTGCAGGCGGGTCCCACGCGCACCGGCCTGCCCCCCGAACGGCTCACCGCCGAAACGGTTCGATTCGTCGTATGGGCGGACCGGCTCGTCTCGGGACGGACCGGCTCGGTCCCCGTGCGGGGCAGCCGTGACGCGGCGCTCGAGCACGCCCCGCCGAGCAACGCACCGTTGCGGACCCCTACCTCGGGCTCAGCCGCCGACAGCCCCGCCGAACCACTTCGGCAGGTGGCCGAGCAGATCCCGCTGGTCCTCGCCGGCCCACGCCACGTGGCCGTCCGGCCGCAGCAGCACGGCGGGCGCGTCCAGTTCCTCGCTGACGTCGACGACGTGGTCGACCCGGTCCGCCCAGCCCTCCACCGAAAGGCGGCCGGTCTGGTCGAGCAGGAGCCCGCGGCCGCCGTGCATCAGCTCGTACAGCCGCCCCTGCTTCAGCGCCACGTCCCGCAGCCGCCGGCCGAGCAGTTCGTGACCCTCGCCGACGTCGTAGCGGACCCCGACCGCCGTGATCATCCCGGTCACGTACCGGTTCACCTCCTCGAAGTCCATCAGCTTCGAGAAGAGTTCCCGCAGTGCGGTGGCACCCGGACCGGTCCCGAGCAGTGTCATCTGCGCGCGGGTGTTGTCCAGGACGGCGGCTGCCACCGGGTGCCGCTCGGCGTGGTAGCTGTCCAACAGCCCTTCCGGCGCCCAGCCGGCCACCTCGGCGGCCAGTTTCCAGCCGAGGTTGAACGCGTCCTGCACGCCGAGGTTGAGCCCCTGTCCGCCGGTCGGCGGGTGGACGTGCGCCGCGTCTCCGGCGAGCAGCACCCGCCCGACCCGGTAGCGCTCGGCCTGCCGGGTGGCGTCGCCGAACCGGGACAGCCAGCGCGGCGAGTGCACGCCGAAGTCGGTGCCCGCGACAGCCCGCAGCTGCTGCCTGAACTCATCGAGGTCCGGCGCGGCCGCACGGTCCTCGGCCACGCCGTCGGCGGGCACGACGATGCGGTACACCCCCTCCTTCCCGTCCACGTCGGGGATGGCGCCGAACCGCATGTGGGTCGTGCGGACTTCCTCGACGACGGCGGCGATCGTCGCCGCGTCCTCGGTCACCTCCATGTCGCCCAGCAGCGTCTCGACCATGGCGGGCTCCCCGGGGAATCCGACGCCGATCTGCTTGCGCACCACACTGCGGCCGCCGTCACACCCGACGAGGTAGCGCGAGCGCAGCTGCGTGCCGTCCGCCAGCTCGACGGTGACCCCGTCCTCGTCCTGACTCAGCCCGACCACGTCGCAACCGCGGCGGATCTCGGCACCGAGTTCGACGGCACGCTCGTCGAGCAGCCGCTCGGTGACCGGCTGTGGCGTGGCGAGCCCGTACGGATGGGCCGTGTCCAACCGGTCCGGCCAAGGCTTCATGATGCCGCCGAAGAGACCGCCGACCTGGAACTTCTCACTGGAGGCGAGGAACCGGTCCAGCAGGCCCCGCTGGTCCATGATCTCGACGCTGCGCGCGTGCAGGCCCCGCCCGCGGGACTGCCCGGTCCGCTCCGGCAGCTTCTCCAGCACGACCACGTGCACACCGTGCAGCCGCAACTCCCCGGCCAGCATCAGCCCGGTCGGTCCGCCGCCCACCACGATCACGTCAATCATCGCCACACCCGTTTCGGCACATTGGGATTTCGGCCGCCGCTCCGCGCGGTCCGGCATCAATTCATGCAGCCCGTACACAGACACGGACATCGCCCTCTGTGCTTCGCGACTCTGCTTGTTTCCGCAGGTCTGGTCCGGGCCGGCCATTCTGCGGCAGGAACGGGGCCTTGCCGCAAGCCCCCCAGTGCGCTATATCTTGAAATTGGCAAGGAGTGGGTGACCTCCTTGCCTTTCCTTTTGCCCACGTCGGCAATCCCGGCTGCGCCACCGGTCCTCGCTCGAAGGGCCGTGACGGCGGCGGCGCAGGGACGGGAAATCGATCCGCAGGCGCCGAGCGGCCGTCGTACGCTTCCCCCCATGCCCTTCGTGGATCTCAGCGCGCACGCCGACGAGTTCAATTCCGATCCGTATCCCTTTTACGCGGCGCTGCGCACGGCCGGCCCCCCGTCCATCAGCTGGTCCTGGGCGGTGACCGGTCGTGGCTGGTCGTCGGCTACGAGGAGGCGCGGCAGGCACTGAACCACCCGGCCCTGTCGAAGAACTGGCTCGGCTCCGACCTCCTGGCGAACACGCCGGTCCACGCCGTCGCCACGAACATGCTGGACTCGGACCCGCCCCACCACACCCGGCTGCGCCGCCTCGTGGCGAGCGAGTTCACCGCCCGACGGGTGGAGGCCCTGCGGCCCCGCGTCCAGCAGATCACCGATGAGCTGCTCGACGCGATGGCGGCCCGGCCCGATCGCCGGGCTGACCTGATCCGGTCCTTCGCCGTACCCCTGCCGATGACCGTCATCTGCGAACTCCTCGGAGTTCCCGGACTGGACCGGGCGCGGTTCCGGTACTGGTCGAACGAGATCGTCGCCCCGCTGGACGGCGTCGCCGCGGACGGCCGCGTACTGGAGGAGATGACCGCGTACCTCCGCGAACTCGTGGGAGCCAAAGCCGACGACCCCGGCGAGGACCTGCTCAGCGCGCTGATCCGCACCCGTGACGAGGACGGTGACCAGCTCTCCCCGGACGAGCTGATCGGCATGGCCTTCCTGCTGCTGGTCGCGGGCCACGAGACCACCGTCAACCTGATCGGCAACGGGGTCCGGGCCCTGCTCGCGCACCCCGACCAGCTCGCCGCCCTGCGCGCCGACCCGGACGGGCTGATCGACGGCGCGGTGGAGGAGATGCTCCGCTACGACGGCCCGGTACAGCACGCCACGTACCGCTTCGCCGACGCCGACCTGGAACTCGGCGGTACCGCCATCGCGTCCGGTTCCTCCGTCCTGGTGGCCCTCGCCGCGGCAGACCGTGATCCGGCGCGCTTCACGCAGCCCGGCCCCGAGGTGTTCGACATCCGCCGCACCGGCCCGAGCCACCTCGCCTTCGGCCACGGCATCCACTTCTGCCTCGGCGCCCCCCTGGCCCGCATGGAGGGCCGCATCGCGATCCGGGCCCTGCTGGAGCGCTTCCCGGATCTGGCCGAGGACCCTGACGGAGGCCCGCTCGACTGGCTCCCGGGCACGCTGATGAGGGGCGTGACCCGGCTGCCGCTGCGCTGGTGAGAGGTCGGACCCACCCGCGGCCCGCCGCCCCGCCCCCGCCTACCTCTTGCGGGCCAGCAGGAAGCCCTGCGGGGAGTCCTCGAGGGTGTCCGGCTCGCGGACCAGGCGGGCCACCTCGGCCAGGCCGGCCCCGGCCAGCACGCCGGCGATCAGGTCGGGCGGTGTCCGGTACACGTCGAGGTCGACCGGATGCCCGTACGCGTGCTCCAGCCGGATGCGCTCGTCGCCCGCCTTGAACGCGATCAGGAGGTGGCCGCCCGGTGCGAGCACCCGGGCGAACTCCGCGAACACCACGGGCAGCTCCGAAGGTGGGGTGTGCACGGTGGAGTACCAGGCAAGGACCCCGCCGAGTACCCCGTCGGCGACGTCCAACGCGGCCATCGCCCCCACCTCGAACCGCAGTCCGGGGTAGGTCCTGCGGGCCACCGCGACCATCGCCGGGGACAGGTCGACGCCGAAGGTCCGCACTCCGAGCCCGTCCAGATGTGCCGTCACCCGGCCGGGGCCGCAGCCCAGGTCGGCGACCGCCCGGCCGCCGCCGCCCCCGTCGCCGCGCACCCACTCGGCGAAGGCGGCCAGCATGGCCCGGTCCAGCGGCTTTCCGGCCAGATCGGGGCTGACCAGCCGTGCGTAGTCGACTGCGACGGCGTCGTAGGACGCCCGTACGGAGCTCAGGTACGAGGACTCTGTCATGCCCCTGGACAGTAGCCTCCCGACTCCGTCCGAAGGGACGCCCGGCGCCGTGCTCCCGCTCACCCTCCGGCCAGCGGGTTGGGCAGATGTGCCCACTGGTCGCCCGGGACGCCGGGGCTCAGCCGCATCAGCGTGAGCGCCTTGGTGGGCAGTGGCCCGGTCAGCAGGGCCTCGCGGTCGGCGGACAGCGGCAGGGAGGCGGCCTCGGCGAAGGCGTCGGCGAAGGCCCCGGCCGAGCCCGCCGTGGAGCCGAGCGCTCCTGTCAGCAGGGACCCGAACAACTTGCTCCGCAGGACGGTCTCGTCGTCGGTGATCAGCCTGCCGGAGAGGGGCGGCACCGGCAGACCGTGCCGGACGAGCCGGGCCGGGCTGATCCGGATGTCGGCCAGGTCGCGGTAGACCAGCCGGAGCGGGGCGCCGGTGGGGGACAGGACGACCAGCAGGTTCTGACCGTGGGCCTCCAGCGCCACCCCGAGCTCCAGCACCCGCAGGCACACCGAGAGTGCGAGGCGGGCGAACTCCGCCCGCCAGGCCGCCGAGCGCGCCGGCGCGAAGGAGGCCAGGGCTGCCACCGGGAGCACCCGCTCACCGGCCGAGGCGTCCGCGTACGCCTCCGGCGGCTCGCGCAGCACGGCCGCCAGATCCGGGCTGTGCGCGGTCGTCGCGCCCAGGGTGCGGGTGATGTGCAGCCGGCCGTCGAGCCGTTCGGACAGACCCTGGGCGAAGGCGGACACGGCCGCCGCCGTCTCGATGGAGTAGACGGAGATGTCCCGTACGGAGGAGGTCAGCCGGGCGCTCAGCGCGGTCTTCACATGCGCTCCGCCGTCGACGGGCGCCAGGGTGCGCAGCGCCATCAGCGGATGCGCCGCGAAACCGGGCCGCACGCGCTCGTGCTTCAGCACGTGCGCCGCCTGCCACGGGTGAACGGGAACCAGGATCCGCCCCCCGTCCCGCAGCCGCGCCGGCCAGTCACCGGTGACCAGGCACTCCTCGCCCCGTACGGCGACGAGCCCGAGCTGCACCACGGGCCGGTGCTCGGGCGCGTACGCCAGCTGCTCGGCCACCGAGAAACCGGGCCGGGAACGGCAATTCGGGTGGTACGGGTGGCCGTCGACGATCCGCTGCTCCCACTCCCAGGCGGTCCGGGCGGCGAGGTCCTCCCCGGTGGGCGGCTGCCCGGCCCGGGAGAGCGCGAGGGAGGCAGTACCGGCGTCCAGCTCGGCGGCGAAGTCCTCCCCGTGCGGCACCCCGAGCGCCGTCACCAGCCGTGCGGCCTGGCGGTAGGGCCTGCCGTCGAGCAGCAGCTCGCTCACGTACGGCTGGGTCGCGTAGGGATCCGGCAAGGGGCCCTCCAGCCGGGAACCGCCGGCCAGCTGCAGCGCCAGGCCGTCCGGTCCCCGCTCCCGGCCCGTGATCCACGGCAGTGGTTCGTAGGCCAGCGCCCGCCACAGCCGGGTCAGCACGGCCGCCCGCGCACCGCTCAGCGCGGCGGCGTACGAGGGACCGAGCGAGGGTCGCACACCGGCCAGTTCGGCGGCGACGGTCTCTTCGGCCGGGGAAGGGGCAAGATGCATGCTGGGGCTCCGACATCGGAATATCACTTCACGGGATGATCAAGTAATGATTGCGGATACCCACGATCACGGCTGGTAGGTTCCGCGCTGCGAACCTCCGGCGCACCGGATGGACCGAATGGAACCAGTGGACATCAACGCCGCCGCCGACGCATACGCCGCCACCCCGCTGCTGAACTGCTTGCTCCGCGAGGCGGCCGAACCGGCTGGACCCGCCGGACCTTCCGGGCTCGCCGATCCCGCCGATCCCGCCGATCCCGCCGAGACGGCCGACGAGAACGCTGCGGGAGCGGCCGTCCACCGGCTGCGCGGCAGCGGGCGGCTGCTCCGGGTGCGCGGCGGGCGCCGGCCCGTGCGTCCCGAACTGCGCACGGCGGACGGCTGGCATCCGCTCAGCCACACCGAACTGGTCAAACTCGTCTCCGACGAACTGGCCCGCTTCACCGGCGTCCCGAACGACGAGCTCCCGGTCGAGATCACCGACAGCCGGGACGCGATCGCCGCGCTGTTGGCCGCCCGCGCTGCGGCCGGGCCTCCGGCGGACCCGTACCTCCTCTCCGAGCAGTCCCTGGTGATGGGCCATCCGCACCACCCCGCCCCCAAGGCCCGGGGCGGGGCCCCGGCCGCGAGGTGGCTGCCGTACGCGCCGGAGGCACACGCCCGTTTCCCGCTGGTCTTCCTCGCGTTGCGGGAGGACCAGACCGCCGAGGAGGGCGGCCCGACCGCCTCCGATGCGATCGACTCCCTCGCCGAGGCACTGGACGGGCCGCGCGCTCCCGCGGGGTACCGGCTGCTGCCCGCCCACCCCTGGCAGCTCGAACTGGTGGGCGAGCAGCCCGCGGTGCGCGAGGCCTTCGCCGACGGACGGCTGCTGCGGCTGGGGGAGGGGCGGCGGCCGGCCTGGCCCACCGCCTCGATCCGGAGCCTGTACGTACCGGAACCGGCGGCCGACCTCTTCGTGAAGTTCAGCCTCGACGTCCGGATCACCAACGACGTGCGCCGGCTGTGGCGGCACGACCTGCTGAAGCTGCGCCGCACCGACGCGGCGGTGGAGGCCGGTTTCGCCGCGCTGCGCCGGGCGACCGGCTCGGACGCGGCCTGGCTCGCCGACCGCGGATACCGCACCGCCGCCTTCGCCTTCGAGGAACTCGCCGTCCTCGTCCGCGACGGCCTGCACGCCCATACCGTGCCCGGGGCCACGCCGCTGCTGGCCGCCGCGCTCGCGGAGGGCTACGCGGGGAGTCCGCCGGCCGGCGGCGCCGACCCGGTCCGCTGGTGGCGGGCCTACCTGAGCCAGGTCGTTCCGCCGGTGCTGGAACTGTTCGCCCGGCACGGCGTCGTGCTGGAGGCCCACCTCCAGAACACCCTCGTCGCCGTCGACGCGGCGGGCCTGCCGGTGCAGGCCCTCTTCCGTGACGCCGAGGGGGTCAAACTCCTGCCGGACCTGTCGCGGGCGGACGCCTGGCAGCGCCTGGTCTACTGCCTGGTGGTCAACAACCTGGCGGAGATCGCGGGGATGCTGGCCGGACGGCATCCGGACATCTCGCCGCTCCTGTGGCCGGCGGCACGCGAGGAGTTCCTGCGCTACCGGGTCACGCGCGGGCTCCCCGAGATCGACGAGCTGCTCGCCGCACCCGTCCTGCCCGCCAAGACCAACCTGCTGCTGCGCTGGACGCGGGCGGACGGTGCGGACGCCCGGTACCTGCCTCTGCCGAACCCGCTGCGGGGATAGGCGGGCGGGGACCTGGGTACGGATGGCGAAGGCACCGCGCCGGTGCGGGCCCGTTGCGGGCCCGGGGCCGGCCCGGGGCTTGGTCGAGGGGCTGAGCCGAGGGGTTCGGAATCGGCCAAGGTGGGGCCCGTGCCGTGGTCCCTCTCACTCAAAGGTATAGACCAATGCTACGTTGGTCGGGCAGACCGCGCAGTCCTTGACCACCCGTCAGAGGAGAAGCCATGCCCTCCCCTTCGCGGGGCGGCGGCCAGGCCGCCATGCCCAAGTACCAGCGGATCGCCGCAGCGCTGCGCCGCGAACTCGACCGCGCCGCGCACACACCCGGAGCCAGACTGCCCTCCGAGCGCAGCCTGGCCGCCCGTTACGAGGTCAACCGGCAGACCATCCGGGCCGCCCTCCAGTGCCTGCGCGAGGACGGCCTCGTCGTCACCGGCCGCCGGGGATCCCGCCCCGCCGTCCCCGCCGCCGGGATTGCGGCCGCCGGGGT
This sequence comes from Streptomyces sp. NPDC054849, assembly GCF_053610945.1. Classification (NCBI taxonomy): domain Bacteria; kingdom Bacillati; phylum Actinomycetota; class Actinomycetes; order Kitasatosporales; family Streptomycetaceae; genus Streptomyces; species Streptomyces sp. NPDC054849. Next base: position 17,175 of record NZ_JBSGZI010000097.1, on the reverse strand, counting down.
TCCGGCCGCCATGGTTCCCGCCGCGGCCGGGCCGGCTGCCGCCGGGCCCGCGTCCCCCGCGCCCGGTCCCACCCGGAGCTGGCTCACGCAGGTCACCGTCCCGCCCTCGCTCGCCGCGCTGCTCGGCATGGCCGGCGGGGACCGCACCCTGGTCCACCACCACCGCGAACGCGGCCCGGCCGGGGAGACCCTCCGCCACGCCGTCACCTACTTCAGCCCGGACGTCGTCGCGAGCAGCCCCGAACTGGCGGGCTACCGGAACCCGGCGGCGGGGGCGGGCCGCGGCGAGGACCTGAACCCCCTGCACCGCTGGCTCGACCGGGCCGCGCGGGACGGCAGGGTCGCCGAGACCATCACCATGACCCGCACCACCCACCCTCCGGCCGCCTCCCCCACCTGTGGCCTGAGCGTGCGCCGCACCCTGCACGACACCTCCGGCCGGCTGCTGGCCGTCACCGACCTGGCCTTCCCCACCTGGGACCGTCTGACCTTCCACCGTGACCGCCGCGACCACGCGACCACGGGCTTCCGCGTGACGTAGGTCATGCCCTCGGGCCGCCCGGGATGTGGTCCGGGCGCCAGGCGTCCGCTGTGGCCTCCGACACGCCCCGGGCGGAGCCGCGCCGGGACCCGCGGCAGGTTCGGCGCACCCTGCGTCCGGTCCAACTCGGGTCCAGGGGCGGCGTGGACCCACCCTCGGTCACCCCGCCCGGGGGGCGGACTTCCGTGAAGGGGTCGCATACCCCCTCAAGTGACGAAGGTCACCCTTGCATTTGCTTGAGTGAATGCATACAGGGCATGGTCGGTGCAGGAGCGGAACCGCGTCCTCCGGCCCTTCGTGCCGGAGGCGGGGCGCACACGGGCAGATCCCGTCCCGCTCTACGGCCCGTCGGCCCGCCCGGCGCGCGCCGTATCCGTACGACCCGCGAGGTTTATGTGTCCACGCTCCAGACCGAACACGTCTACAAAGTGTTCGGAAGACGACCCGACGACGCGGTCCGCGCGCTCGAAAGCGGCACCGGCCGCGACGAGTTGCGGGCCGACGGCACAACGGCCGCAGTGATCGACGCCTCCTTCGACGTCGAGCCCGGCCAGATCTTCGTCGTCATGGGTCTGTCCGGGTCCGGGAAGTCGACGCTGCTGCGCATGCTGAACGGACTGCTGGAGCCCACCTCGGGGCGCATCCTCTTCGGCGGCCAGGACCTCACCGCGCTCAGCGCGCGAGAGATGCGCCGCGTACGATCCACGAAGATCTCCATGGTCTTCCAGCACTTCGCACTCTTCCCGCACCGCAACGTCCTGGAGAACGCCGGCTACGGCCTGGCGGTGCAGGGCGTGCCCCGCGCCGAGCGCGACCGGCGCGCCGCCGAGGCATTGGCGCTGTGCGGCCTGGAGGGCTGGGAGAACTCCTGGCCCGACGAGCTCTCCGGAGGTATGCAGCAGCGCGTCGGCCTCGCCAGGGCCCTGGCCACCGACGCCGACCTCCTGCTGATGGACGAGTCCTTCAGCGCCCTGGACCCGCTGATCCGCCGCGACATGCAGGACCAACTCCTGGAGCTCCAGCAGCGCTTCAAGAAGACCATCGTCTTCATCACCCACGACCTCAACGAGGCCATGCGCATCGGCGACGCCATCGCCGTCATGCGCGACGGCCGTATCGTCCAGCAGGGCACCGCCGAGGACATCCTCACCCGCCCCGCCGACGACTACGTCGCCTCCTTCGTCCAGGACGTGGACCGGTCCCGCGTGCTCACAGCCGACGCCGTGATGACCGGCCCGGACCGCTCGGACGCGGACGGCTGCGACTGCCCGACCGTCACCGCCGACACCCCGCTCGCCGACCTGTGCGCCGTCAGCGCCCGCGTCCCGCACGCGGTCGACGTCACCGGCACGGACGGCGCCGTCGTGGGCTCCGTACCGCAGGACCGCCTCGTCGCCTTCATCGGCGACGAACAGCGGGCCCCGGTGCGCTGCACGGAGGTGGCAGCCTGATGCCCCGCCTGCACCTCGGCGCCTGGGTCGACAGCGGAGTCGACTTCCTCCAGCGTCACCTGACCTGGCTGTTCGACGCCGTCACCCTGGTCGTCACCGGCCTGTACGACGGCATCGTCGCCGTGCTCTCCGCGCCCGCCCCGCTGCTGTTCGCAGGCATCCTCGCCGTCGCCGCCTGGTGGCTGCGCGGCCTGCTCGCCGGCCTGCTCGCCTTCGCCGGCTTCGCGCTCGTCGACTCCGTCGGCCTGTGGGGCGACGCCATGTCCACGCTGTCCCTGGTCCTGGTCGCCACCCTCGTCACGTTGCTCTTCGCCATCCCGCTCGGCATCTGGGCGTCGCGCTCCGACCGGGTCAGTGCCGTCCTGAGGCCGGCCCTCGACTTCATGCAGACCATGCCCGCCATGGTCTACCTCATCCCCGGCATCATCTTCTTCGGGGTCGGCGTGGTGCCCGGCATCATCGCGACCATCATCTTCTCGCTGCCGCCGGGCGTACGGATGACCGAGCTCGGCATCCGCCAGGTCGACGCGGAACTGGTCGAGGCCGCCGACGCCTTCGGCACCACTCCGCGCGACATCCTCGTCCGCGTCCAGCTCCCGCTGGCCCTGCCCAGCATCATGGCGGGCGTCAACCAGGTCATCATGCTCGGCCTCTCCATGGTCGTCATCGCCGGCATGGTCGGCGGCGGCGGACTCGGCGGCGCCGTCTACCAGGCCATCGGCAGCGTCGACATCGGCCTCGGCTTCGAGGCGGGCATCGCCATCGTCATCCTCGCCATGTACCTCGACCGGATGACCGGAGCACTGGGCCGCCAGGTCTCCCCGCTGGGCCGGCGGGCCCTCGCCAAGGCGCGGTCCGCCGCCACCGGCGCCGCCAAGGTGTGGAACCACCGCCCCCAGCCGGCACTCGCCGTCAGCGGGGCCGTCGTACTGGCTCTCGTCGCGGGCGGCCTGAACACCTTCGGCGCCGCCTCCGCCCAGAAGGACGCTCCAGCCGGCGCCGCGAACATCGGCAAGGGCCGCACCCTGTCCGTCGGGTACATCCCGTGGGACGAGGGCATCGCCTCCACCTTCCTCTGGAAGGAGCTCCTGGAGCGCCGCGGTTTCAAGGTCGACGCGAAGCAGCTGGAACTGGGCGCCCTGTTCACCGGCCTCGCGGGCGGACAGCTCGACTTCCAGACCGACGCCTGGCTGCCCGTCACCCAGGCGCAGTACTGGGAGAAGTACGGGAACCAGCTGGACGACCTCGGCTCCTGGTACGGCCCCACCTCGCTGGAGCTGACCGTGCCCTCGTACGTCAAGGACGTGCGCACGCTCGCCGATCTGAAGGGCAAGTCCGCGCAGTTCAAGGGACGGATCATCGGCATCGAGCCCAGCGCCGGGGTGATGGGCGCGCTCAAGGAGAAGGTCCTGAAGGAGTACGGCCTGGACACGGAGTACCAGGTCGTCGACGGCTCCACCCCCGGCATGCTCGCCGAGCTCAAGCGGGCCTACGAGAAGAAGGAGCCCGTGGCGGTCGTGCTGTGGTCGCCGCACTGGGCCTACTCCTCGTACGAGCTGACCAAGCTCGAGGACCCGAAGGGCGTCTGGGGCCAGGGCGACGGGATCCACTCCCTGGCCCGCAAGGGCTTCGCCGCCGACGAGCCCGAAGTGGCCCGCTGGCTGAGCTCGTTCAAGCTCACCGAGGAGCAGCTGACCGGCCTGGAGGCGAAGATCCAGGAGACCGGTAAGGGCAAGGAGCAGGAGGCGGTCCGCGCCTGGCTGAAGGACCACCCCGAGGTCGACAAGCTCGCCTGACACCGGAGGCGCCGGCTGCGCAGGACCTCGTACGGTCCTGCGCGGCCGGCGCCTCGGTGTGTCCGGCGGCTCAGCCGACCAGGACCCGGTCCGGGGTGTGCTTCGGACCGGCGGCCCCACCGGCGCGGCGCGGGCGCACCGGCCACCACGTGGACCGGCCCAGCAGGGCGGCCAGCGCGGGCACCAGCACGATCGACAGGACGAACGCGGAGAGCAGGATCCCGAGGGCCGTCGCGAAGCCGATCTGCTGGGTCGACGGGGCGGGGGTGACGGCCAGGCTCCCGAAGGACGCGGCCAGGACCAGGCCCGCCGTGGCGATGGCGGGCGCCGTGTGCCGCACGGCGCGGCTCACCGCCGCCCGGGCCGGACCCGGCCGTTCCATCTCCTCCCGGATCCGGTCGCTCATCAGGATGTTGTAGTCGGTGCCCAGCGCGACCACGAACAGGAACAGCACGAGCGGAAGGGTGAAGTCCACCCCGGGCCGGTCCAGGGCGTGCTGGAACACCAGGGTCGAGGCGCCGAGGGTGGCGGCGAAGCCGAGACCGACCGCGGCCAGCAGGATCAGCGGCGCCAGCAGGCTGCGCAGCAGCGCGAGCAGGATCAGCGCGATCAGCGCCGCCGCCACCGGGAACACCACCTTCAAGTCCTTGTCCACGGCGGCCGAGATGTCGGCGAAGACCGCAGGCGTGCCGCCCACGTGCGCCTCGGTACCGGCGGGCGCATGTGCCGAGACCGCGGCCCTGACCGGCCCGGTGACCAGGTCGCGCGCCTCCTGCCTGCGCGGGTCGGCCGTCAGGAAGAGGTCGATGCGCGCCGCCCGCCGGTCCTCGCTCAGCACCGTGCCCGCGACCTGGCCCACGCCGTCGACCCGGGCGAGTACGCCGGACAGGCCGGCCAGGCGCTCCACGGTGAGTTCGCCGTCGTCCGAGGCCGTGACGAAGACGGTGGTCGGGTCCGACACCCCCGCCGGCAGGGCGCGCGCGATCTCCTCGGCGGTGGCGACCGCGGCCGTGCGGTCCGCGCCCGCGCCGCCCTGCCCGTAATCCATGCGCATCCCGAGGACCCCGGCCGCCAGCGCGCCGAGCAGTGCCACCGACGCCAGGACCAGCGTCAGCGGCCGCCGCACCACCCGGTCGCCCAGCCGCGCGGCCGATCCCGGACGGGGCTCGCGCTGCAGGGCGCGGGAGGGCCAGAACATCTTGCGGCCGGTGACCGCCAGCAGGGCCGGCATGAAGGTCAGGCTGCCCAGCAGCATCACCAGCACGGCCAGGGCGATGGCCGGGCCGAGAACCCGGAACTGGCCGAAGGACGCGACCCCGAGCGTGGCGAACGCGGCGACGATGGTCAGCGCCGCGGAGGTGATGGCCGTACCCACGCGCCCGGCGACCTCGGCGGCCGCTTCGCGCCCGGACTGTTCGGGGTGCCTGCGCAGCTGCTCGCGGAAACGGAAGAGGAGGAAGAGGAAGTAGTCGATGCCGATGCCCACCAGCACCACATTGATCAACCCGGGTGTGGAATCCGCCAGTCCGGTGTTGGTGAGCAGCGCGGCACCGACCACGACGCCGGTCGCGGCGCCGCCGATGACGGAGACCGCGATCAGCGGCAGCAGGGCCGCCAGGACGCTGCGGAAGACCAGGACGTGCAGCAGGACGATGACCCCGAGCATGATGATGCCGACGACCTTCGACCTGGTCTCCTCGGCGTCCGCCGTGTCCACGCGGTCGGCGATCCCGCCGGTGAAGCCGGTGCGCAGCCCCTCCTGTGCGAACAGGTCCCGCGCGGAGTCCCGGAAGGCCCGGTAGGTGCTCTGCACCCCGGGGTCGGCGGCATGGCCGGTGAGTTCGACGGACAACAGCCGGAAGGCGCGGTCCGGGGCCGTCATGGCCGGGCTTACCCGGGGGACCTGCGAGTGGTCCTCTGCGAGGGGCATGGGGTCCTTGGGCTGGGGCATGGCGACCCGCTGCCGGGACATCTGCGCGGCCTGCGCGTCGATGCGCTGCTCGTCGGAGGCGCTGAGCGGCGCGCCGTCCGACCGGGCCACCAGCACGGTGAGGAGGTTGGCGTCCGGCTTCACCCCGAACCGCTCCTGCGCGATCTGCAGGGCGGCCGCCGAGTCGTACTGTGCGGGAAGGAACCCGGCGTTGCCGGACTGGCTGGCGCGAAACACGAACGCCTGGCCCAGCAGGGCCGCTGCGATACCCAGGACCGCCCAGAGGGCGATGACCTTCCACGGACTTCTCGTCGAGAATCCGGTCAGGGCGCGGATCACTGGTCTCCTCCGGTCTGTGCGGTGCCGGCCGGGGGATCCCGGCCGGACTCCAGACCATCAGCGGGGCGCGGGGAAAACGTCGGGGCAGGGGAGGATCCGCAGGCCGGGACCAGGGTCCGGGCGCGGGGGCCGACCAGGACCGGAGTCCCGGTACGGGCCCACACCGGGGACGGGTGGCAGGGGCTGCGGCCGCTGCCAGAATGGATCACCGGAGAGCGCGGCGGCGCGAGCCCGGCACCGGCCGGGACGCGTTGCCCACGGGGGAGGGCCGACATCATGGGTGCGGGCGGGGACAAGGGGGTGGACCGGCGCGGCATGCAAGCGGGCGCCGGCCGGGGCGGGGATCGCGGCGCCGGCCGGGGCGTGGGCACGGAGGCCGGCCGGGGCTGGGGCGAGAGCGCTGACAAGAGCTCGGGCGCGAGTTCCGGCGCGAGTGCCGGCAAGAGTTCCGGCGAGAGCTTTGATCAGAGTGCACGTCAGGGTTCACGCCGGCGTTCCGAGCACGGCTTCGCTCACGGTGTGGACCGGGCACCGTGGACGCGCAACGACGCGCTCGTGGCGGTGGCGGCCGGAACCGTCGACCTCGTCGGCTTCTCCTTGGGCACCCAGACCGAGGGCCGGTCCCTCAGCGTGGCCGCGGTCGGCGCCCTGGTGCTCTCGGCGGTGCCCCTGATAGCCCGTCGGGTCCGTCCGGTGACGGTGCTCGCCGCCGTACTGGCCCTCGGCGTGGTGCTCAACGTGCTCACCCAGCACGCCCCCCACTTCACCGCCACCCTGATGGTCGCCCTCTACTCGGTGGCCCGGTTCAGCCGACCCGCCGTGGTCGCGGCCGCGTCGGTCGGCGCGGTACCGCTCATCTCCGTCGGCCAGAGCGGATGGCCCCTGCCCTTCGGGTGGTGGGGCCTGTTCGGAAACGCGGTCGCCACCCTCATCACCGTCGGCGGGGCCGAAGTGGTCAACCACCGGCAGCGGGAGGCCGAGGCCCACCGGACCCTGCTCGCCGACCGGGCGGTGGCCGAGGAACGCCGGCGGATCGCACGCGAACTGCACGACATCGTCGCCCACCACATCACCACCATGCAGCTGATGGCCGGCGGGGCGCGGGCCAATCTGGCGCACGACCCGACGGTGGCCCGGGACGCGCTCGTCACCCTGGAGGACTCCGGGCGGATGGCGCTGCGCGAAATGCGCCAGCTCCTCGGCGTGCTGCGGGCCGGGGAGGAGCCGGAGCACACTCCGCCGGCCCCGCAGCCCGGGGCCGGCGACCTCGAACGGATCATCACCGAATCCCGCCTGGCCGGGACGGAGACCGAGTTCACCGTGGACGGGCCGGTCCTCCCGCTGCCGCCGTCCGTAGGCCTCACCGTCTTCCGGATCGTGCAGGAGGCACTGACCAACACCCGTAAGCACGCGGGGCAGGCGCGGGCCCACGTACGGCTCACCTATCACCGCGACGAGGTCGCCGTGGAGGTGCGGGACGACGGGGCGGGAGCGCCGACCCCGGCCGCACGGACGGCGCACCGTTCCGGGTACGGTCTGATCGGTATGCACGAGCGCGTCGCCCTGCAGGGCGGAACCCTGGAGGCCGCCGCACTCGACGGCGGCGGGTTCCGGGTGGCGGCCCGGCTCCCGGTCCCCTTCCGGGGGCCGGGGGAGGGCGAGAGAGAGGAACGGCACCGATGATCCGTGTGCTCATAGCCGACGACCAGCCCCTGGTACGGCGCGGACTGGCCCTGATCCTGGCCCCCGACCCGGACTTCCAGGTCGTGGGCGAGGCCGAGGACGGCGCCCGGGCCGTCGCCCTCGCCCAGGAGATGCGCCCCGACGTGGTCGTCATGGACATCCGGATGCCGGTCCTCGACGGAGTGCAGGCCACCGAGGAGCTCGCGCGGACACTCCCCGGGACGCGCGTCCTGGCCCTCAGCACCTTCGACATGGACGAGTACGTCGTCGCCGCCCTGCGCGCCGGTGCGTACGGCTTCCTGCCCAAGGACATCTCCCCGGAGGAGCTGATCGCCGCGGTCCGCATCGTCCACACCGGCGAGGCGGCCGTCGCGCCGCGGCTGCTCACCCGGCTCATCTCCACCTATGTACGCACCCCCGCCCGGCCGCGCTCGTGGGCGGGCGAGACCCCGGTCGAACTCACGCCGCGGGAGCTGGAGATATGGCGCCTCCTGGCCACCGGCCGGGGCAACGCCGAGATCGCCGTGGACCTGGACATCAGCGTCTCCACGGTCAAGAACCACATCACCGGCATCTTCGGCAAGCTGGGCGTCCGCGACCGCGCGCAGGCGGTGATCGCGGCTTACGAATCGGGGCTGGTGGAAGCCGGCTGCGGGAGCGGTTGATCACCAAGTGCCCGTAAGAGGACCGGAATCCTCCTGGCGACCACACCTCTGACCAGCAAGAACACTGGATGATTCGCCCGTGCCGACAGGGGCCCGTCCGTGGCACAGTGCGATGAGCCCGACCGCACGACGAGGGAGCCTCCCATGCGCGATCCGCACGCCACGCCGCTCGCGGCCGCCCCCGAGTGCCCGCCGGAGCCCGGTCCACTGCCCTGCTGCCCGGTGTGCGACGCCGCGCCGGAACGCATCTCCTGGCGCCAGCGCCCAGGACGGCCCGTCCTCCTGGCCTTCGACCCCTGCGGCCACCGCTGGTCCACGCCGGCCCCACCGGTCCTGGCGGTCACCCCGCCGGCGGCCCCCGGGAGCACCGTCGGCTGACCGCGTCCGAGTCCGGGTCCGCGTCCGGGTGCCGGTGCCGGTGCCGGTGCGGGTGCGGGTGCGGGTGCGGGTGCGGCGAGCGTCCGGTGCGCCCCCTCCCGCTGGTGTCAGACCGGACTGCCACACTGCGATCATGTCTCTCGCAGCTCTCACCCTCGACGTATGGCGGGCCGTCGACCTGCCGACCGCGCGCCGCTTCGCCCGGCGGGCGGCGGATATGGCGGAGGGCCGGGTGATCACCGTGGAAGCCACGGAGCACCTCGGAGGCTCGCTGCACCGCGTTCGCATCGAGCGGAAGGGGCAGGAGTTCGCTCTGATACCCGGTGGCACGGTGTTCCTCGGGTTCGACCCGGGCGGGTGGCAGCCGACGCCCGAGCAGGCCGCCGACTACGCGGAGAGCCTGGAACAGGGCTTCGGCTACGGCCCCGACCTCCACGCCCCCTTGGCGCAGGTCCTCAGCCCACGCCGGAGCGTCACCCTGGACGCGGTGCTGATGGCGGTGGAGGGCGAGGAACTCAGCGAGGCGCCCGCCGACATGACGGCCGTTCTCGCAGCACGGGGCCTGCGGATGCCGAGTTCCGACGAGTGGGAGCATGCGTGCGGGGCCGGCGCGGACACCCTGTTCCGATGGGGCGACGACTGCCCGCTCGACCGCATCCCGTACGGACACCACACCGGCCCGCAGAACGAGCTCAACGCCTTCGGCCTGCGCATCGCCCATGACACCTACACCGCCGAGCTGACGAGCGACGTCGGCGCGGTACACGGAGGTGACGGGGGCGAGTCGGTGTGCGGCGGATACGGCAGCCTCCTGGCCTGGCTCCCCCTAGCCACCGCCCAACGCAATCCTTCCATGGCCGAGTTCGTGTACGGACCGGACGGCGATGGCGCCGTCGAGGGCTGCACCACCAGGCCCGTACTCACGCTCTGAACCGCCGGGGCAGCCACGGGTTCACCGGCCCCGAGGCCGAGATGCCCGGGCAGGTGCTCGGCCGCCTCAGCCCCCAGACAACACCATCACGTCGTAGACCGGGGAGTCGTCCCCGTACCGGGCCCGGCCCACCGTCCGGTAGCCCCAAGCGGCGTACGCGGTCCGCGCGGGCGCCGCCTCGGGCTCCGGCCGCGTCGTCAGCGTGATCCGCTCGGCCCCGAGCTCCGAGATCAGGATCCGGTGCATCCCGGCCGCGACGCCCTGCCGTCGCCATCCCCTTCGTACCGCGAGTTCTGCCACGTTGAAGGTCCGCCTGCCGTGCTCCTCGGCGAAGGACGCGTCCAGCGGCTCCAGCAGGGCGTTCCACCACGTGGTGTCCGCCGGCAGCCAGTAGCCGAGCGAGAACCCGACGATCTCGTCGCCCTCCCGCGCCAGCACGAGCCGAAACCCGTCGCGCGCCGCCTGTCGACGGGCCCGCACGAGGAAATCGGCGGCGTCCTGGGGCCTTCGCAGTACGGCGGCTCCGCATACACCTCCTGGTAGGCGGCCTCCACCGCGAGCAGCGCCGCCACTGCCTCGTCGAACCGCTCGATCCGCTCGAACGTCACACCCGCCATCCCACCCCTCCCACGCCCCGGCACATCCCTGTCCGGACGCATTCTCGCAGGCTGCAAGGTGCTGCGGCCGTGAACAGCGATCAGATCCGCGCGACGAGCGCTGCCCGGCGTCTCCTCTGTCACTGCATCCGCGTACGGTCTGCGCATAGTTGATCAGAGCCCTCCCTTGCCCTCTTCGATATGCCACTTCGTTTTCTGGGGGTGCGGGTGGCTCGGCCGAAGCCGTGGGAAGTCGATGACGAGCTGTGGGCGGTGATCGAGCCGCTGCTACCGAAGGCGTGGGGGCGGCCCCGGCGCACCGGGCGCAGGCGACATCCGGACCGGCTGGCGTTCCAGGGCATCCTGTTCGTCCTGCACACCGGGATCCTGGGAACATCTGCCGAAGCTCGGCTTCGGCTCGCGTATGACTGCCGGCGCCGCTTGTCCGAGTGGACCGAGGCTGGAGTCCGGCCCCGACTGCACGGGCTCCTCCTGGCCAAGCTTCGCAGCGCGAACGCCCTGGACTTCTCCGGGGCGGCCGTCGACGGCTCCCACATGCGGGGGGTTAAAGGGGATCCAAGACGGAACGACGTCACCCAGCTGATCCCGCTGCTTCAGGCGGCACCGCCGCCGCGGGGCCAAGTGAGGTCGGCCCGGCGCCGCCCGGACGCGGTGTTGGGCGACCGCGGCTACGACCACGACGAGTACCGCCGCCTCGTCCGGGACCTCGGCGTGAGCCGCTTGTCGCCCGCCGGGGCACCGAGCATGGCTCCGGACTCGGCGCCCAACGCCGGTTCGTGGAGCGAGCTTTTGCCCACCTGCCCTGGTTCCGCCGCCTGCGGATCCGCTGGGAGATGCGCGACGCCATCCACGAAGCCTGCCTCACCCTTGGTTGCGCACCCGACCTCAGGTTGGCTTGCGCCACACGGAGATGTGCTTCGCGGAGTCCTGGGTGAACGGCGCCCCGTCCCAGTCCGCGACGCGACGTTCCCTCTCGAGCCCAGCGATCCGTGCCATCAGGTCGAGCTCTGCCGGCCAGGCGTAGCGGTGCCGGGAGTTGTCGCGGCGGTAGCGGCCGTCGTCGCCGTCGCGGGTGAAGTGGTGCGAGACGAGAATCTGCTCGACGAGGTCGAAGGTGTCGAAGCCGAGATGCTGCTCAGAGACGTCGAACGGCACCGCGACCTGGCCGGGCGGCAGGAACCGCAGCGGCGGCACGCCCAGCTCGATGACGAATCGGCCGCCGGGTTCCAGATGACGTGCGGCGTTGCGGAAGCACTCGACCTGCTCGTCCTGCGTGAGCAGGTTCGTGATGGTGTTGTAGACGAGATAGACCAGGGTGAACTCGCCGGGAACGACGGTGGTGGCCATGTCCCCGATGACTACCGGGAGCGTGTCCTCGTCGATCTTGCGCCGCAGTACCGCTGCCATGTGCTCGGACAGTTCGATGCCCACTACCGGCACGCCGCGTTCCCGGAGCGGGACGCCCACTCGTCCGGTCCCGATGGCGAACTCCAGTGCCCGGCCGTCTCCGGCGAGCTCGGCGAGGAAGGCGAGAGTCGGTCCGAGAACGGCGGCCGAGGACGTCTCGGTCTCCTCGGCGTCGTAGCGGTCGGCGGTCGCACGGGTCCACAGCTCACTGCTCGTCACGGGCGGCCACTTTGCCGGGTACCGAGGGGCGCTGTCGACGCATTTACCTTCCACCGGCTCCGATCACACGGTTCGGGGCGGGCCGGTACAGACCTTCCAGGGCGCCGCCCGCCTCGGGGCGCACGGTCACGGCAGTGGTGCGGTCGTCACCCTCGGCGCAGCGTCTCCATTAACGCGCCTCGGGCTGCCTTGATGCGCAGGCCCGGTAGCAGAGCCCCTTCCAGGGCCAGTAGGCGAGGAGCTGGCGTACCTCAGGGAGCCGCGGGTGGTCGTCTGCGGCCGCGGCATCCACGAGTGCGGCATCGTCCAGAGCCCGCACCGTCGGGCTTCGGTGCGCGTCGGGGGGCATCTCCTCGTCGTTGTTCTCGTACCACGCGACAAGGGGCCCCAGGTCTCCTGAGCGCCCGAGCCCGGGTCCTCCACGCCTTTGATCTGCGGACCCCTTACATGGCCATCGGTGCCGGACACGATCTTGTGTCAGGGGGCCGGACTTCCCATGATGCCCAGGAAGCGTGTGACGGAGGAGTCGAGGAGGCTGCCGAACTCCTCCGGGGTGGCGATCTGCGGGCATTCGGTGGTGACCTCGTCGTCGGTCAGTGCATCGAGGTCTGCCCAGCCGCCTCGGAACAGGACAAGGTGCAGCTCGGTCCATCCATCGGCGCCCAGGATGCGTACGCCGATCGAATCCGGGGTGGCGACGAGGGCCCGATCGGTCTCCAGCCGCTGAGGCCAAGGCGCGGCCTCATCCCGCCAGGTGATCGGTCTGGGGCTGAGTCCGGACGCAGTCCAGGCGGGAAGGCGTGCGGTGATCACGGCGGCAGCTTGGTCGAGGTCGATGACGTGGTCCATGGAGCGATCATCGCTTGGTGGAGCTCAAACCACGAAGTGCTGGCTGGGTTCTCGTGACAGACAACGAGGCGGCGTCTTCCGGCACCCCTTCCCGCTTCAGGCTTGCCTGGACGTGACCGTGGAGGACCCGAGCGCGCAAACATGTGAACGCTGTGGGATCGCAGATCTTTGAATGTTCCCGGAGCCCTCAGAGACGGGACAGCAGGGCCAGGGCGAGGGTGTAGAGCCCGAAGGCCGTCACTGCCAGTGCGGCGATGCGTCGGCGCAGGTGGGCGTACCGGTGAGCGTATTCCGTTTTGAGTTCCTCGGCCCGTGTCACTGTCGCGGTCAGTATGTCCCGGCGCAGGCGCAGGTGGTGCTGGGCGAAGCGTTGGCTGATGTCGTCCTGTTCGCCGGGGCCGAGCCAGGTCAAGGCGCGGGCGAAGGCCTGCCCTTCCTCCTGTGCTTCACGAAGGGCGGCCTGGCTCATCAGGTATCCCTCGATGCGGGCGACTCCCGCGGCTGCTTCCTTCGAGCGCTTGGACATCGACGGCCACCCACCGTTACTCGGGCCGGCCGGGGCCTGGGCCCGGAAGGGACCCTCGGGGACCGGAGGCCTTGTCCTGGTCGACGACGTCGCGTTTATGGTCGCCCGCGTAGTCGAGCGCGGCGATCTCGGGGTAGTGGAGGTCGAAGGCCGGCGACTCTGATCGGACGCGGGGCAGGGTGACGAAATTGTGCCGGGGTGGGGGGCAGGACGTGGCCCATTCCAGTGAGCGGCCGAAGCCCCACGGGTCGTCGACCTCGACGCGAGGCGCGAATTTGGCTGTTTTCCATACGTTGTAGAAGAACGGCAGCGTGGAGAGGCCCAGCAGGAAGGCTCCGATCGAGGACAGGGTGTTCAGCGCGGTGAACCCGTCCGCTTGCAGATAGTCGGCATACCGCCGTGGCATGCCCTCGGCGCCGAGCCAGTGCTGAACGAGGAAGGTCATGTGGAAGCCGATGAACAGGGTCCAGAAGTGGATTTTGCCGAGGCGTTCGTCGAGGAGGGTGCCGGTCATCTTCGGCCACCAGAAGTAGAACCCGGCGAACATGGCGAAGACGACCGTTCCGAAGACGACGTAGTGGAAGTGGGCCACGACGAAGTAGGTGTCGGTGACGTGGAAGTCCATCGGCGGCGAGGCCAGAATGATGCCGGTCAGGCCACCGAAGAGGAAGGTGACGAGGAATCCGATCGACCAGAGCATCGGCGTTTCGAAGGAGAGGGAACCCTTCCACATGGTGCCGATCCAGTTGAAGAACTTCACTCCGGTCGGTACCGCGATCAGGAACGTCATGAAGGAGAAGAACGGCAGCAGCACTGCCCCCGTGGCGAACATGTGGTGGGCCCACACGGTCAGGGAGAGGCCGGCGATGGAGATGGTGGCGCCTACCAGCCCCAGGTATCCGAAGATCGGCTTGCGTGAGAACACCGGAATGATTTCGGTGATGATCCCGAAGAACGGCAGCGCGATGATGTAGACCTCTGGATGCCCGAAGAACCAGAAGAGGTGCTGCCACAGGAGCGCACCGCCGTTCTGCGGGTCGAAGACCTGGGCACCGAACTTGCGGTCCGCCTCCAGCACCAGCAGGGCTGCGGCCAGGACGGGGAAGGCGAAGAGCACCAGTACCGAGGTCAGCAGGATGTTCCAGGTGAAGAGCGGCATGCGGAACATGGTCATGCCGGGCGACCGCATGCCGATGATCGTCGTCACGAAGTTGACCGAGCCGAGGATCGTGCCGAACCCGGACAGCGCCAGCCCCATGATCCACATGTCGCCGCCGATGGACGGAGTGCGTACCGAACTGCTCAGTGGCGTGTAGGCGGTCCAGCCGAAGTCCGCGGTGCCGTTCGGGGTCAGCAGGCTGCCCACGACCATCAGGCCGCCGAAGAGGAACAGCCAGAACGACAGCATGTTCAGCCGCGGGAAGGCCACGTCCGGCGCACCGATCTGCAACGGCATGATGGCGTTGGCGAAACCGGCGAACGTCGGGGTCGCGAAGAACAGCAGCATCACCGTTCCGTGCAGCGTGAAGATCTGGTTGTACTGCTCGTTCGAAATGATCTGTGTACCCGGCCGGGCGAGTTCCGCCCGCAGGAGCAGCGCCAGCACGCCGCCGATGATGAAGAACCCGAACGACGCGATCAGGTAGAGGTGCCCGATCTTCTTGTGGTCGGTGGTGGTCAGCCAGGAGATCAGCACGCTTCCCCAGGTGCGGCCCCGTACCGGGATCGGCGTGACAGGCTCGGTCGACGTCACCATGGAAAGTTCCTTTGCGTCGGAGCGCCACGACATGGGGGCGGACGCGCCAGCACCGACCGCAGCAGGTTCTACGCCGCCCGGCTACAGGTGTACTACGGAAAGTGACGAACGGGCTGCGCGACAGCCCCTCGGTACCTCGGTTGGCCCACCCGACCTCCTGACGTCGTTGAGGTCCGGCGCGGTCGCGTGGGACCGCCCTGAGTCGACCCTTGTCAACTTTATTGCTGTGCGCTATATAGGTGGTGTCGCCATGTGCATCTGTGACGAGTGAGGAGAGGAGTGAGCGACGATGCTCATGCGGACCGATCCATTCCGGGTGCTGGACCGGCTGACGCAGCAGGCTCTGGGAACCGCGGCGCGGCCGGCGGCCATGTCCATGGACGCCTTCCGCGAGGGTGACGCCTTCGTCGTCGAGCTGGACCTTCCCGGTGTCGACCCCGACTCCATCGACCTGGCTGTCGAACAGAACGTCCTCGACATCACGGTGGAACGACGGACCACCGCCTCTGGAGACGACAGCGACGTGCTGATCGCGGAGCGCCCCTCGGGCACCTTCCGCCGTCGGCTGTTCCTCGGAGAGACGCTGGACGCCGACAGCATCGAGGCCTCCTACGAGGCCGGCGTGCTGCGGCTGCGTATCCCGGTCGCAGAGGAGGTGAAGCCTCGGAAGATCGAGATCAGGGCCGCGGGCGGCTCGCGCAAGGAGATCAACGCCTGACGGATGTACGGACGCGCGGTGGGAAGACGGAGGGTATGCCGGGCTTTCCCCGGTTCGCCCCTCCATCCTCCGTCTGCAGCCGCCGAAGCCGACCGGACGAAAGCGAGCTTGCGGTCATGCCCGAACACCGCCTTTTCCGGCCGCGAGCAGACAGGTGCGCCGCTTGGTACGACGCCTCCTGCACCGGACCGGTACAGCGGCGCCCTTCTCGGGCCCGCGCGAAGAACAGGCGAAAGGTTCACTGATCTGAGAGGAGCAGATGATGGCACGCGCAGTCGGGATCGACCTGGGCACGACCAACTCCGTCGTCGCGGTCCTGGAGGGCGGCGAGCCCACGGTCATCACCAACACCGAAGGAAACAGGACCACCCCCTCCGTGGTGGCCTTCGGCAAGGGCGGAGAGGTCCTGGTCGGTGAGATCGCCAAGCGGCAGGCGGTGACGAACGTGGACCGCACCGCACGGTCGGTCAAGCGCCACATCGGCGAAACCGACTGGCGCTTCCCGGATGCCGGCGACATCGACGGCAAGCGGTACACGGCGCAGGAGGTCTCCTCACGCGTCCTGCAGAAACTCAAGCGGGACGCGGAGGCGTATCTCGGCGAGGACGTCACGGACGCCGTGATCACCGTTCCGGCCTACTTCAACGACTCGCAGCGCACCGCGACCAAGGAAGCCGGAGAGATCGCGGGCCTGAAGGTGCTGCGGATCATCAACGAGCCGACATCCGCCGCTCTGGCGTACGGACTGGACAAGGAGAACGACCAGACCATCCTCGTCTTCGACCTGGGCGGCGGCACCTTCGACGTGTCGCTCCTGGAGATCGGCGAGGGGCTGGTGGAGGTCAAGTCCACCAACGGCGACACCCACCTCGGCGGCGACGACTGGGACCAGAAGGTCGTCGACCATCTGGTGAAGCAGTTCCGGAACGCCTACGGCATCGACCTGTCCAAGGACAGGATGGCGCTCCAGCGTCTGCGCGAGGCCGCCGAGAAGGCGAAGATCGAACTTTCCGCCGCGACGGAGACGACGATCAACCTGCCCTACGTCTCCGCGTCCGCCGAGGGCCCGTTGCACCTGGACGAGAAGCTCACCCGCTCGCAGTTCGAGCAGCTGACCGCCGACCTCCTGGAGCGCTGCAAGGCGCCCTTCCACAACGCGGTCAAGGACGCGAAGATCAAGATCTCGGACATCGACCACGTCATCCTGGTCGGCGGCTCCACCCGCATGCCGGCCGTGACCGAGCTGGTCAGGGAGCTGACCGGCAAGGATCCGCACAAGGGCGTCAACCCGGACGAGGTCGTCGCCATCGGCGCCACCCTCCAGGCCGGTGTGCTCAAGGGTGAGGTCAAGGACGTCCTGCTCCTCGAC
>NZ_JBSGZI010000096.1:0-31674 GCF_053610945.1 Streptomyces sp. NPDC054849 | reverse complement strand
ATCGAATCGTCCATGCGGTGAGCCTAGGCGCGCCGACGACGACGGAGCGCAGTGGGCTACGAGGAACAGCAGGGCAGCCTTCAAAAACAACCACTGACCCAAGCCGCATAGATGTGTTCAAAATCCGGGGTCAAGGCCCCTTCCCTTCCTCCACCGGTTCGTGGAGCTCGCCCTCGCCTTCCACCACGCCGTCCGCGGCGAACACCAGGACCTGGCCGCCACCATCGACCGGCTGCGCACGCTGACCGCCACCGGCGACTTCGCCTACTTCACCGACATCGCCCACTTCATGGCCGCCCTGCCCCTACCGGAGCCGTCGGCCATCCGCTGGACCACGAGCGAAGACGACGTCCGCTCCGCATGGCGGGGCCTTGTCCAGGCCCGGCAGGAACACCTGCGCGCCGGAAACTGACCCCTGGACGCACGGATGGCCCCGACCATGTCTGGTCGGGGCCATCGCCATGTACGGGCCGGGCGCCGGGCCCGGTGATATCAGCCGGCGTCGGGGCGCTGCCCCACGAGCTGGGTGAGCAGCTCGATGATCTGGGCCTGGTTGCGGTCGATCTTCTCGTCGAGAGCTTCGACCTTCTGGTCCAGGTTGCCGATCTGCAGGCGTACCGCGGTGAGGTCGGACTTGATGATCCCGAACTCGCGGTCGTGCTTCTCCGCGACCTCTTAGAAACGCCGGGTCAGGGCAGCGAGCTCGCTGTGGGCGATGGGGTCCTCGGGCACGCGGGCACTCCTGCCAGATCACAAAACCGCAGATAAGAAGACTCCACGATAACGCGCCCGCACCCCCGCACGGCCTCCGGTTCCGCAGACCTCCCCTGGCGGTGGAGGCGACCATTCACACCCGTGATTCACCGGCGCCTGCTGCACCGGTGCTCCCAAACGCCTGACCCGCCACCATGATCATTGCCACAGTTGATGCACCACGGCACACGCCGCCCGTCGACATCGAGGAGTCACCGTGACCCTGACCAGCTACGAGACCCGGGTACTGCACCTGCTCGCCGCGTTCACCGAACCCGTCGGCACGTTCGAGGTGGCCGACCGGCTGCAGAGCCGCCCGGCCCCCGACATCGATGCCCCGGACGAGGACCCGGTGCGCGAGGCGTGGACCGAGGAGCGCATCGACCTCGTGCAGTCCACCATCTCCTTGTGTGCCAAGGGGCTCGTCGACGTCGCCGTGCGCGCCGATGGGGAGAACGGTGACCGGTTCGTGGCCACCGACGCGGGCCGGGCCTTCCTCGCCCAGTAGTGATCCGTACTCGCCCTGCTGCCCAGCACCTCGACTGGCAGCAGGGCGGACACCGCGCCGCGGCAACGGCACTTCTCGGGCGGTGCAGCCCAGGAACCTGCGGCGGCACACCGCGCTCTCCCCGACCGCAGCCACCTCTCCGGCCACCCCCCTTGGGGGGCTGGCTGATCATCCCGCTGACACAGCCTCAGCCCCCGTGGCAGGGTGCGGTGACCGGATCAGCAGACGGCAGGGGGCTCCCGTGGAAGCACGAATGTGGAACGGCTTGGTCGGCGTGGTGAAGGAGACGTACACCGCGGGGCTGCGTGAGGGGGCCGTGCCGGGGCCGCTCATGATGCCGCTGGTGCGCGGCGAGCTGGTCGGTCTGATCTGGGTCCGCCCGCTCCATGTCGGCCAGGACGCGCTCGCCGGGATCGCGGAGCTCGCGAACATCGCCGCGGCGGCCGGCGCGGACGAGGTGGTCCTCGCGTGGGAGACCCACGACGTCGCCACCGCCTGCGAGCTGCCGGTCGTCGGCCCGGCGCCGTGCCTGAACATGGTGCTCGCCACCCCGGCTGGGCACGTCCTGCACCAGTTCCCCTACAGCGAGCAGCTCCTGTCCCGCAGTCCGGAAGGCTGGGCGTCGGTCGCCCCGGACTGGAGGCCGGCCCCCGCGCCGCAGCCCGGTGGGGAGCTGGTGCCGCCGATCCAGGCCGCGGTGAACTTCTCCTTCACTCCGATCGAGCTGGATCACCCCGACCCGTTCGGCGTCACCGTCGTGCTGATGGAAGAGGACGGCTACCGCATCAGCCTGACCGAAGCGTTCGCCCGCTGAGCCTGCGCAGACGAGAGGACCAAAGCCGTGCCCCGCAGTCTTGACGACGATGCGCCTCGCCGAATCGGCGACGCCGATGACCAACTGAGTGCCGAACAACGGCAGACCGAATCTGATGAACATGCCTCGCTGCGCCGGTGGAGGCACGACGTAAGGCAGACAGAGCGGGACCTGGTGCGGCGAAGGAGGAGGGTCCGTGCGATGGTCCTGGCCCTGACCGTCGCCGGCGGTGCAGTCCTGACGGTCCTGGGGTGGACCGTGCTGACCTGGGGATCACCCTCCCGTTTCCTGCGGGTGGACATCACCTGCGGAGTGCTGGCGCTGGTCTGCGGCGTGGCCGCCTGGGTTGCCGCGCCTCCCCGCGGCCAGCTGAGTCTGGCCAAGTTGGAGGACATGCTCTCGACGAACCGGGAGTCTCTGCGGTTTCTCAGCGCGCTCATCCACCCGACGCTGAAGGAACGGCGCAGCCTCTACCGCGAGGATGTGGCCGGGGTGATCGAGCAGCACCGGACGGACAGCCGCAAGTACCGGCTCATCCACAACACGCTGCAGAACCTCATCATGATCGGGGCTGCGTCCACGACCACCGTCGCCGCCCTGGACACCCGCAACGAGGTCACCTGGCAGAACATCACGATCGTCGCCATCAGCTTCACCGTCACGCTGGCAGCCGCCTTCACCGGCTACTACAAGTACCGCGAGCGCAGCTACTTCCTGCTCCAGACAGCCGACGCCATCGAGGAGGAGGCCAACGCCTTCACCCTTGGCGTCGGCCCCTACAGCGATTTCGACGCCGATGAGGAGCAGCAGGCGCTGAAGCTGTTCACCCAGCGGGTCGAGGAGCACCGCAACGAGCAGCGGCGCCGCCAGCAGCAGCTGGACCAGCCCGCCGACCAGGCCATGCCCTCCGGCCAGCCGCCCGCAGCCTGACCGCGAGGCGGCTACCGGTGACGGCGGCCGCCGACGCGACCGAGGTGGCGGTTGAGGATGTCGAGCCTCGCCTGGTGGGATCCGGCGGGCAGCGCGCACTCGGCATCCGGCTTGGCGTGGCACACGGGGCAGGAGATCTTCATCAGCCGGTAGGCGGGGACCATGCTCGCCTTCCCCCGCTGAGTACGCCGGTCTTCTGGTTCGCGGGCCTTTCTGGCCTTCGCCGCCGCCTCCCGCTCCTTCACGATCGGCTCGATTCGCTCGTCATGACCGTGCTCTCGCCGGACTGCCTTGCCGCCGGCCTCGTCCGGGTCGGTGCAGTCCTGGCCGCCCTTCGCCCCGCAGAGCGGGCAGTGGCGGCGGATCCAGAACCGGCGGGCGACCTTCTCGTGCAGGGGGACCTTCCGGCCCGTCGGACGGGGCTGAACCGGCCGGGCCGGCTGCACCGTCTGTGAGGCGCACTCGCCGGGCATGTGCCGCCACGCGTCGTACCGGCGCTCCTTGCGCTGCCCTTCCTTGAACTTCTCCTCGCAGCTGGCGCACTTCCTTGCCAGCTTCCCCGTCTCCTGGGAATTGGGGCGGGCGAGGTCGTACGAGCCCCGGGACAGCCGCGGGGCCAGGGCCAACCGCGTCTCCTGCGTGCCGTCGCGGCGCACGATGGTGACCTCCGAGGCCGGCGGCCGGTCGTACGACGGGAGCTCCGGCGCGGCAACGTACGACTGCCCCTTCGGGCCCGGCTGCTGACGGTGCTTCGACATACCCGGCAGCGTAGCCACCGGCCCGGGCGCGCGGCAGGGCGTGAACTGCCCGCGCGCCCGCAGCAATTCAGCCGCAGCGGCTCCGCGCCTCCCCCTGCGGGCCGTCCTGGAACCGGTCACGCCGTGGACCGCAACGGAGCGGACTGCTGCGGAAGGATGACTGCGGCCCCGGACTGCTGGGCTCGCTCGGCTCGGGCTCGGTGCAGGGCGGCGGTCTCGGTGGCGGCGAACTCGCGGCGCCGCTGCAGGACGGCACTGTCGATCGGCGCCGGCTCGTCGGCGGGCTCTTCCTGGTCGGGGAAGGCCCACTGGCTGAGCTCGCGCAGCACGCGGGCCTGCCGCGCGGCGGCCGCCGCGGTGTCCAGGGCCATCTCTCGCGTGCGCGGGACGGCCTGGTGCGCCGCGAGCGCCCGGTGAAAGCCCTCGGGAGCCATGTCCCGGGTCCGCACTGGCGCTTCGGGCCCCACGGCGGCCGCCGGTGCCGGAGCGGCCGTGCGGGGCTCCGGAGCCGAGGTCTGGGCGACAGCCAGAACGCGGATGGTCCGGACGGCCTGAGTCCCGGCCTGGTCGTTGGCCGCGGCGATGATGCGGGCGTTGAGGAGGCGGAGCTGCGTGGCGTAGGCGGGCGAGTCGGGGCGCAGGTCCAGCTGCCCGCTCTCCGCGTTGAAGGCGGCCGCCGTGACGTGCGCGGACAGGTTCGTGGTGACAGCGTCCGCGATGTCCGGCCACTGGTCCAGGATGCCGCCGCCTGCGGCCGGGATGTCCCAGGCCCGGTCGGCCAGCAGGCCCTGGAGCACGGCGCCGAACCCGGCGACCTCGCGCCCGTCACGCCGCACGGACGCCGTACGGGTAGTCCGCTTCGCCTTCCGGGTGCCGCCCAAGGCGCCGCGGGCCTTGGCGGCCTCGCGGGCCTGGTGCAGGGCAACTCGGGCCAGGTCGACGCCGGACAGCTCCCCTGCGGCCGTGCCCGGCTGCTCTTGGTCCTGCTGGCTGTGGGTAATCGTCTCGGTCATTCCGGCCTCCTACTTCTTTCCCAGGGCCATCAGCGAGCTGCGGCTGCCGCTCGTGAATCGGAGTGCGCGCTGCACCAGGTCAGCGCCGTAAAGCCGCTCGGCGGCGGCCCGCCCGAACGTGTCGACCGCGCCGATGACGAGCGTTGTCTCGCCGCGCGCGAACTCGCCCCGGGCCATCACCCGCAGCTCCTGGCGCTGCTCTTGGTCGAGGTCGTCGATCCCGGTCTGGGCGGGCAGGACCTCGCCCTGGGCGTCGTCGGCCGGCTGCTGCTGACGCGGGATGGACTCGGCGACCAGGCGGCGGACGGACTCGCTGATCGGGGCCTGCCAGTGGCCCTCCCACTCCTGGTGACGGGCCTGCTCAGCGCGCCGGGAATCCCGGTACGCCTGGACAGCACGGGCCCGGCCCTCAGCGGTGGGCCACAGCGCCACAGCACCGGCCAGCCGTCCGGCCAGGAACCCCGACGGCCGGTGCACCCGCTCCGGAGCATCGCCGCAGTCGAGAAGCGCGATGACCTCGTCGGCCGTCCAGCCCGCGTCCGAGACCTCCCGCAGGATCCAGGCGATCCGGGGTACCGAGGCCCGGCCCATCCACGGCACCTGGCGAATCAGCTCACCAGCCAGCTGGAAACGGCGCCCGACGCTGTTGAGCTTCCGGCGGCCGCAGTTGACCTTCTTCGGGGTGGGGAAATCGCTCTGCCCGCTGGCGAGCTTGTTCTCAGAGGGGAAGGAAGTAGTACCCGCAGAGAAGACACTGCGGGAACTACCCACCATTGGGGTGCAACGGGCCTCATCCGAAACAGCCGTCACACCCGCCTTCCGAGCACCTCCCGTGGAGCTCGCCGATGTCTTCGGGGACGTCTTCGCGCGCCGCTTGCGCACCTTCCGGGCCGCCTTCTTCGACAGCGCCGCGATGAGTTCCCGGCCCGCGGCCGCGATCCCGGTCATCCGGCGCCCGGCGCCCTCACCGGCCGTACGGATCCCCAGCGCGACGTCGAACTCCACGGGGATCATCCGCGCGAACTCCGACGCCAGCGCCGCCTCACCCCGGACCCGGGTGCCCCGCACGATGTACGCGAGCAGCCCGGCCTCCCGCAGCATCCCCAGGTGGTACTCCACCGACCGCTCCGACAGCCCGGTGCGGCGCACCAGGTACTCGATCCCCGGACGGCACGGGAACAGCTCCGCGAGCTCCTGGGCGACGCGGACCGTCGTCGGCCCGAACGCGCGCGGCCCGTGCGACCGGTAGCGGCGCGGCTCGTACAGCCCGGACCCGGCGACCCAGTGGACGGCCTGCATCCAGGAGTAGCCATCCAGCGCGATCCGGCCCGTCGACGTCGACAGCCACTGGCTCGCCTCCGGCACGTACAGCGCGGGCAGCACGGAGATCGCGTCGCCGTCGACCGACGGACGCGGAGCAGGAATCAGCGCGGCGACTACTACCGCCGTGCCGCTCATCGGCCCACCGTCCCGGCCGGGGTGGGAACTACCGCCTGCGTCGTCATCAGGCTGGTGTACACGCCAAAGCGGACACCTCCCTCAGCAGGCAAAACGCGCGCTTCGTGATCCATCCGCCGACCCTGCATGAGGCGGCCTGTGGACAGAGTCCGCTCAGCGCGGATCACCCCCCGCGCTCCCGCACGGCGGGTAGAAATCTTGGAACCCGTCCCGCCACACGGGACGGCGACCGCGAGGGCGCCCCCGCCGACGCAGTTGTGGGCGACCTCCGCGAGCGGGTGCATGAGCCGGGCGGCCGGCGCCGCGACCGAGCTCGGCGAGACCGCTCCGAAACCGCTGCTCTTGTAGCTTCCTACCGGAAATCCAACTTCCGGTACGGAACGGAAAAAGAGGGATGAACCGTACGCCGATCCCGTCACGCGGGACGAACGCCGCGCCTGAACCGGGGTGAAACGGACAAGGTCAAGCTGACAGGGGACACCACTCTCGGGCACTATGAGAAACGACCTGCTCTCCATATAGCTGGACGACCGTGCCCCTCGGGGCCGGACGACCGGATGTGCGGATGTGCCGGGTAAGCCCCCCTTCGTGAGAAGCGGGGCAGACACCGATCGGGTGGGGGGAGATTTCTCCGTCCCTCCCGGTCCTGCTGAACCGCGTGGCCCCTGTGGTGGGGGCACCGCGGGTGATGCGGATCGGTACTGATCTGGCTGTGGTGGCCGTGGTTAGTGGCCGGTGGTGCAAGTGGCCCTGGTTAGGGGCCGAGGTGAAACGAGCGGCTCGGTGAGCCGCGGCTCAGGACCAGCTACGAACTGGGACCTGAGCAGCCGACGCGGGTGGTTATTCCGGTCGGTAGACGGGCCGCGCGAGGCCAGCGGGTGGTAAATCCGCTTCTTGGCGCGCGCGGCCGATGACCTAGGTCATCCCGACCCCCCTTCGGAGGCCGGCGTCGGCATACCCTCATCCGCCTTCGCGGCCTCGGGGAAGCGTTCCGCGAGGCCCTTCAGGAGGCGCAGGTAGTTCTCGCGATGCGGGCGGCGGGGGCTGGTCTGGCCCAACTCCCAGCGCGTGACCGCGACCCTCTTCACCCCCACGGCGTCCGCGACGTCCTGCTGGGTGAGGCCAGCCGCCAGGCGCAGCTTCGCGCGCATAGGGGGAGACGGCAGAACCTCGGGCAGGCCGTTCAGCAGCGCGTCGACCTGCTGCGAGCGGTCGTCCGGGTCGGGCATAGTCGAGCCTTCCATGATCGTTGTAACCACGAAAGATACACGATCCGGGTGATCTTTGTCGCTCACGAATGACGTGCCGCTGGGGGAGTACGAGACGGTTGC
Organism: Streptomyces sp. NPDC054849; assembly: GCF_053610945.1. NCBI lineage: Bacteria > Bacillati > Actinomycetota > Actinomycetes > Kitasatosporales > Streptomycetaceae > Streptomyces > Streptomyces sp. NPDC054849. Next base: position 24,109 of record NZ_JBSGZI010000096.1, on the reverse strand, counting down.
CGTCATGCCAGCTTTCCGAGGTGCGCGTTGACGGCCTTCGCGGCCTCCGCCAGCTCGGGAAGCTCCACTACCGTCACCCCGGCCTCCACCAGCTGTTCGTAGCCGACGCAGTCGTCGACGAACAGGCTCGGCTCCCGCCAGGCGATGACGACGCGCGGGATGCCGGCCTCGAGGACCCGCTGTGCACAGGGCGTACGGGAGGCGCTGCGCTGGGAGCAAGGCTCCAGCGTGCTGTAGATCGTTGCCCCCGCGAGGCGCGGGTCGTCCTGCGGAAGTTGGGCGAGGGCGACCTCCTCCGCGTGCTCGCGGGGACCGGTCGCGCGGGAGTAGCCGGACGCCAGCTCGGTGCCGTCCTCACCGACGATGACCGCCCCGACCGAGTAGGCGCCGGTAGCCGGAGGGCACAGCGCAGCGAGGTCGATTGCACGCTGCATCCAGCGCAGGTCCTGGTCTCGTTCGGGCGCGTACATCAGGCGGTGCGCTCCTTCGGGGCGTAGCGGACGAAGACGACGTCGTCGATCGCCCTGACTTCCAGCACCTTCATCCGGGCCGCCGATCCGCCGGGAAAGTCGGCGGTGCCCAGGAAGCGGGCTGCCTGTGGCTGACCCACCAGCAGCGGCGCGATGGCCAGGTGTACTTCGTCGGCGAGGCCCGCAGCCATGAGCTGGGTGTGGATCGTGCCGCCGCCCTCCACCATGAGTCGGCCGACGCCGCGTCGCCCGAGCTCGTCGAGGACCAGGCCCCAGTCGAGGTCCGGCCCGACGCTGACGACGTCGGCGAGATCCCCGAGCGAGGCGCGCACCTTCTCTGCTGCGTCGTCGACGGTGACGACCAACTTCTTGTCGCCGTGGTGCCAGAAGTTCAGGTCGGCGGCGAGGTCCCCAGTCCTGGTGACCGTGACCTTGAGCGGGTAGGCCGGCTTTCCGTCGGCGACGCGCTGAGCACGGCGCTCCTCGCTGTTGACCAGGAGGCGCGGGTTGTCCTTCCGCATGGTCGTCGCGCCGATCAGGATGGCGTCGGACTCCGCACGGACCTGGTCGACGCGGTCGAAATCGGCGGCGTTGGACAGGCGCAGTCGCTCGGGGCTGGCGTCGTCCAGGTAGCCGTCGACCGACATGGCGGCGGAGAGGATGACGTACGGACGCGTGGTCATGGGTGGTGTGATCCGTTCTGCTCAGGATTCGTGGGCGAGTGTGCCGTCGAAGTGCGCGCGGAATTCTGCGACCTCGGGCTGGCGCTGCCAGGGCACCAGCGCCTTGTCGAGACGTGCGAGCTCCCGGACGATCCGGCCCGAGCCCGTGTCACTGGCGATGGTCAGGGCCTGGAGACCGACCGCGGCGGCCTGATCGGGCGCGCCAGCACCGGCGTGGCTCACGGCGGCCCGAGCCATGTATACGCCGCGGTCGCGGTGGTAACCGTCGGGCAGTGCCTTGATGGCGCTGGTGAAGACCGCGGCGGCCTCCGCGTGCTTGCCAAGCGCCTCCAGGCCCTGCGCCCGGTGCACCTCCACGTACTGCTCGTTCAGCCACACGCCCCAGGGGGTTGTGTCGCCGGAGACGCGATCGAGTGCGTTGCGTACGTCGTCGATCGCGCGCTCGCTGTCGGTCGACTCACCGCGCAACGCGTGCCCGTACGACTCGTAGGTCCGGGCGACGGCGGCCAGCCGGCTTCGGGGCCGGGCCATGCGCTGCGCAGCTTCCGCGAGGTCGACGACATCGACCAGATCGCGCATCTCGCCGGCGAGCTGTGCCTTGCGGGCCATTACGTACGAGGTCAGGTCACCGTCCCCTACGGTGTGGCTCCACTGGAACGCTCGGTCGAGCCAGAACTGCGCGCTGTCGAAGTCGCCCAGGTCCTGGTAGAGCCAGGACGCGAACTCCGCGTACTGCGTCTGGAGCTCCATGAGGGCGTGCCGGTCCGTGCCCTTGGCGTCCTGGCGCAGGCGCTTGATGTCCTCGATGTACTCGCGGGTGGCCGCGATGGCTCGGCCGGGTCCGAGGAGGTTGTCGTTGTCGATCAGCAGACGGCGCACACGCTGAAAGTGCTCCACCGGCGTGCTGCTGTAGGCAGCAGCCGACCGGGCGGGCCGGGTCAGGCCCGGCAGCGCGTTGGAGGCCGCAGCTGCTGGCGTTCCTACGCCCAGTGCAGCCGCTGCACCGAGCCCCATCCCGCCACGCAGCATCGCGCGTCGATCGAGCGCCACGAAAACCACCGATCCATCCCGTAGACGAGCGGGGACAAAAATCCCCTCATGATCAGACGCTGCCTGCTGGGAGGCGGTCGTGGCCAGCCCAGCCGAGGCTTCGGATACATGGGGGGCAGAAACGGATACACGGGCTGATGCGGATACAGCTGCTCCGATCCGCTCCCACTGGTCGATCAGGATGCCGCCGGCGCGAAGCAGGGAATCGATCAGTTCGACCTCTGCGCGGTCCCTCGGGGCCCTGTCGCCGTTCTCCCATTTCTGCAGCTTGGAGTGCGACATGAAGGCTTTGTCGGCCAGCCCCCGCAGGGAGAGCCCGCGCACCGTCCGGAGTTCGCGAAGCGTGTAGCCGAAACGGTGCTGGGGCGACTGCTCCGGTGTTAACGCGTTCGGCTGCTGGCCCACTTGGTGCCCCTCTATGTCTCCACTCGGTGTATCCGGCGGCTGGATACACGGCTGCCCTGGAACTCGAACCCCGACAGGGCCTACAACTTTGCTAACGAAGTTGACCCCACCAGAGAGGGATGGCGATGCGCAACGAGACGCAGGGAAGGACGTCAGTCACCGCGCCCCTTCTCGATCTTTTCGAGGCGAGCGGCCAGGTCCGCGACCTGCTCCTCAAGTGCCCTGAGAGCGCGGGCCGTCGAGTCCTCGCTGGTCTCGGTAGCCGTGTCCGTGATGTACGAACCGCGTCCTTGGTGGGAGTAGATGAGCCCGGCCGTACGCAGCTCGGTCAGGGCCCGTTGGACTGTGCCGGGCGCAACGCTGTACTCATCGGCCAGTTCCCGCGTGCTCGGCAGCTTCGCGCCGGCAGGCAGTCGTCCCGAGCGGATCTTGTCTCGCACGTCCTGGACGACTCGCTGGTAGGGCTGGGTGGCTTCGTTGCTCATGAGCGTCATCGTAGGTCGACCCCTTCGACTTAGCTAGCTTCCATAGCTTCCTCAACTAAGTGCTTGACACGCCCCCAACTGTATCAGCTAAGTTATGTATGTCGACAAGGTGGGGCGGTCGGCAAAAAGCCCCCACCTGCCATTTCTCGGGATCACACGAGCCCGTCAACCCGAAGGGAGCTCCATCCCATGAACGTCACCCGCCGCCCCGCCGCCAGCCTCGCCACCGAGCACTTCGACGCCGAGACGCTCGCGCTCTTGGAGGCAGTCGAGGTGCCGCTCCCCGACTTCGCCAACATCGACCTGGACGTCGCCTTCGGCACGCCGCTCGAGATGTACGCCGCCGGCCCCCTGCCCCACGAGCAGCTGGACGGCCTGGACATCACCGCCGCCATCGCCGCGATCGAGGCCCGCGAGAACCGAATGCTCGCCGCCCGCGACATCACCGCCACCGACCCCACCGCCACCGAGCTGGTGCGCGAGCGCCTGGTCGACGTGCTCCTCCCCTACGCCGCGCAGCTGCGCATCACTCGGCGCCCGGCCGCCGCGGCGCCCCTGCCGCTCGCGGCCTGACCCTCCCCCGCACCACGCCGGGTCTTCGGACCCGGCTCCTTCACCCGGAACCGCCAACTGGCGGCGCCGGATGTGGGAGCCGAAAGCGGCCCCGACACCATCCGCCCAGACCTGAACGCGAAAGCGGGAGGGAAAGGAAGCGGCCGGTCCTTGAGAACTCAACAGCGTGATCCACCACCGCAGTCCCGGCCGTGACCACACCGGCCGGGGGTGAGTGGAAACCCGTCGTGTGGCGCCATTACCGCTGGTGATGGCAGTCGGCACGTGCGATGACCCGTCAGGCGCTTCAGTTCTGGCGACCTGGAGGCGGTAACACCCGCCAGGTGCTCATTACTGATGGAGAGCCCGGAGGGCTGACATCCACACGACGTAAAAGAACGACGCGACACGCTCCTAGACCCTCGGCACCCGGTCCCAGCCGAGGCGAGGAGCCGCGTCGGGACTGAGGGCACCTCGCCTCCCTCCAGCACGACAAGGCGAGCAGCGCGGCGGCAGAGGCCGCGCCCCCTGTTTTTGCAGCCCCGCGCTGCCCAGTCGCCCGCCGCTCGGCCCTCGGGTCGGTCGGTGGGCGGTGGAGAGCGCGGAGGAGCAGCCGCACATCAGCAGCTCGTTCGTGCCCGACCAAGCAGCCTCCATGAAGGAGATCGACATGCCGCTCGGATACAGCTTCCAGATCACCCCGCAGGAGCTGACGGAGATCCTCGCCCGCCTCCAGCCGTACCTCCCGAAGTACCTGAAGAAGATCGACGCCCAGGGATACAGCCTCCGCTTCGAGTTCGAGCCGTTCACCGGCCGCGAGGGGGAGCCGTGGTCGCCCTCCACCCACGAGGATCCGAAGCTCTCCTACGTGCGGGAGTCGGACGACGAGGCGGAACACCTCCTCCGGGAGAAAGCGCGGGTCGTCCTGTCGAACCTGTACGAGGACGCCCGGCGGGAGTGGAAGGACGCGGCCTACATCGCGGACCTGAAGACGACGGTCAAGGACGCCGGCGCTCGCTGGAAGACCTACCAGCACGAGGCCAAGGCTCTGGACACGGCGTACGACTACCTCCGCACCCCCGACGCCGCGTCGGAGTGGCCGTCGGCACTCTCGCGTCTGGTCGACGCTCAGGACCGCACCAAGGCCGCGGCCGCCGCGTTCGACGAGCGGGGCCTGGAGATCGCCCGAGTCCACAGCAAGCACGTCTACGCCGACCTGGGCCACGACGCCGCGCTGGCGGCCGCAGGCTTCCCGGAGGCCAAGGACTGGCCCGTCGCCGACTTCGACCGCTACGACCGGAGCCACTACAGCGCCTGGGACACCCACCCCCCGCTGGAAGAGCGGGTCCGGCGCCTGGTCGAGGAGCAGGACGCCCACGTCGCCAAGGTCGGCCGACTGTCCGGCTCGATCGCCGGCCACTGAGACGAGGGACCACGGCGGTCCCCACCAGCTCAACCGGTGGGGACGGCCGTGGCTGCTCGTACGACAGCCGAAACGACGACAGCCCCAGGGGGCCATCCCTGGGGCTGTCTAAACGGACCTAGCTGGAGGCCCGGATGTACGACAACAGCATCGCACGCAACAACGGCGACTCCGACAGCGACATGGAGGAGGCCCTGCGTCGCGTCCGACAGGGGAAGTGAGCGCTGTGGACTGGCGACATGACGCGGCCTGTCGAGAGACCGACCCCGAACTCTTCTTCCCGATCGGCAACACCGGTCCGGCGCTCCTGCAGATCGAGGAGGCCAAGGCCGTCTGCCGCCGCCGCTGCCCGGTGATGGAGCAGTGCCTCCGGTGGGCGCTGGACACGAACCAGACCGACGGGGTCTGGGGCGGCCTGTCCGAGGGCGAGCGCCGCGCGATGAAGCGGCGGGCCGCCCGCAACCGGGCCCGCAACGCTGCCTGATCCCCTCAACCGACCTCGGAAGGAGGAGACATGAAGTTCCTCTACCTGCTCGGCATGGCAACCCCGCTCATCGTCATCGTCGCGGTGCTTCTGGCCCGCTGACTTCGCACCGCGTCCCGCGTTGCCCAGTCGCCACCGGCCCGCCCACGCGGTCCGGTGGCGGTGGAGAGCGCCGGAACCCGCGTTCCCCGCTCTGTTCGGCCCTCGTGGCTGGAGAGCTACTCACCCAACTCCCCGTCCTTGGAGGACCCGTGATCGCCCTGCCCCTCTTCCTGCTCGCTGGTGGCGCCACCTGGCTGTTCTGGCGCGCCGACATGCGAGCCGGAGTCCTGATTGCCGCCCTGATCTGCGGCTACGCCCTCGCCACGTCCCCGCTCGCCGGGGCCCTGAACAACATCGGGAACGGCATCGCCACGGCGGTGCAGAACTCCGGTAGCGACCAGGCCGCCAGCAGCAACCGGTGAACCTGCCGTCTGCCCGTGGCCCCGGGCTCCGGCCCGGGACCGCGGGGAGGTGACAGCGCCCCCGCCCCGCACCACCCCAGCTTCTCTACCGGAAGGAACTACCCGCTCATGAGCGACGGCGACCCGGTCGGCTCGAACCTCGGACAGCTCATCAAGCAGCTGGACGCCATCGAGTTCAAGACCGACCGCGACCTCTACAACTACGCGAAGATCCTGCGCGCGATCGGCTTCGAGCTGTTCCTGCGCGTGGGGATGGACGCCGACATGATCAGCGCGATCCTCAGCCAGTACAAGGGCAAGTGGTACACCTTCGGCCTTCAGTCGAAGATCCGCGCCAAGCTGGTCAGCGGCCACCTCATGGCCGGAGCGATGGCCGCGAAGGTGCTCGGACTGTCCGGCGTGAAGATGTACGCCTCCTTCGTCAAGCACTTCATCAAGCCCGAGCAGGAGGCCGAGGCCGAAGCCCGCAAGGGCAAGGGCAAGTCCAAGCCCGGGTTCTCCATCGGTGACAAGCCGTCCGACGGTGCCGGGAAGCCCGGCGAAGGTGGGAGGGCCGCCTGATGGCACGCCGCTTCTCGAAGTCCAAGTCCATCGACACCCGCAGCGAGGACGAGCAGCAGCAGGACCGCTCCCGGCGGATCCGCATCATCGGGCCCTGGGCGATCACCGCCCTGGGGCCCGTCCTGGTGGAAGGCGGCCACCTGGTCGTCGCCGGGAACCCGGCCGCGCTCGCCCTGGCCACCCTGGGCATCGCGGGCACCGGCGCCGGCCTCTGCAAGTTCCTCGGGCACCTGGACAGCAAGGCCAAGCGGGACAAGGACACCGTCCGGCTGCACCAGGTCAACACCATCGCGGTCACCGCGGCCGCGACCATCGGCACCATCACCGGCGTCGACACGGCCGCGACCGCCGGCGCCTGGGCGCTGGGCGGCATCGGCCTCTCCCTGGCCAACAACCTCTGGAGCTCCTTCCACAAGAAGGGGTCCGAGAAGGGCGCCAGCAAGTGGGAGAAGCTCGAAGCCGAGATCGGACTCGCCAAGCACGAGATCAAGGAGCCCAAGTCCAACGGCAAGGGCACGGTCATCGCGCAGGTGGAGGCCAAGGACGGGGCGACCGCGGACGACCTGGTCCGCAGGATCCCCGCCCTGGCCTCCGCGCTGAAGATCGGCAAGGGGCGCATCACCCACACCGTGGACGATGACGACTCCTCCCTGATCACCATGCGCGTCCAGGTCGCCGACCTCCTCAAGGAGGGCTTCCCCTGGCGCGGCCCGTCCGCGTTCGGCGCCTCCATCGGCGACGTCCCGATCCGCACCGGCCGCTACGAGGACGGCGAGGACCTCCTGCTCAACCTCACCGGGATGCTCCGCGACCCGGGCCCGCTGTCCAACGGCAACGTCGAACACGCCATCGCGATGGGCGTGAACGGCGCGGGCAAGACCCAGGGCAACCAGCTCATCATCACCGAGTGCGGCACCCGCACCGAGGTCAGCGTGATCGCCATCGACTGCTCGAAGTTCCAGCAGGACTTCGGGCACGTCCGTCACGGCATCGAGTGGCCGATCGACAAGAAGGACGCCGCCCGGCGGTTCTTCAAGCTTCTGCCCAACGCGATCGAGAAGCGCACCGACTTCCTCGCCGCCAAGGGGATGAGCAAGTGGGAGCCGGGTTGCGGCCTGAACTTCCTGGTGATCATCGGTGAAGAGGCCGCGGACTTCGCCGCCGACAACGAGCACTACCAGAAGATCCTGCGCACGGCGCGCGCCGCCGGCATCTGGATCCTGACCTCCATCCAGCGCGCCACGCACAACAACATGGACACCGACTCCCGCGCGAACAGCCCGGCCGGCCTGTGCTTCGGTCTCCGCGACGGCGCGGACGCGCAGTACTGCCTGCCGGACGAGGCGATCGACGCCGGGGCGTGGCCGCAGTGGGGCAACCGCAAGCCCGGCTACCACTACGCGGCGGGCCTGGGCATCCCGGAGGACCGGTGGCACATCACCGCCCGCACCGAGCTGGCCAGCAAGCGCGACCAGGCCGACGCCATCACGGCCGGGGCCGCGATCCGCACCCCGCTGGACACGATCACCGCCGAAGCGTTCGGCGACCTGTACGTCAACCGCACCACGTACGACGCCCCCCTGCTGCCCAAGGAGGAGGGAGAGGACACCCCGCAGCAGGCGGCCCCGGCCCCGGCCCCCACCGCCACGGCGACCGCCCCGGTCGCCCCGGCGGCGCCGGCCTACTCCGGACCGCCGGACGAGGAGATGGACGACGTGGACGAGGAGACGATGGCGGCCGAGGTCGAGGAGCTCAACGAGATGCTCAAGAACGTGCTGGACGAGGACCCCGAGCCCGGCGAGTACGACCACCTGCGCATCGAGGACGAGATCGAGCCCCCCGCCGACGACGCCCCCGTCTTCGAGCTGGGCGGCGACGACAGCGACAAGCTGACCAGCGAGCAGGGCCGCCAGGCCCTGTACGAGCGGCTCGACCAGTGGGTTCGCGAGGGCAAAAACTCCTTCGCTCCCCGCGACGTCACGGACATCGTCATCCGGGTCGGGCTCTCCGACACGAAGCGCTGGTTCTACCGCCAGCGCGACGCCCTCCTCGAGGCCGGAGTGATCTCCGAGGACGAGTCGGACGAGGGCTTCGGCAAGTACGACATCCTCCGCTCGCCCCTCTCCTGAAACGACAGAGAGTGACTAAAGGGAAGTTCGCACGGTGCGCGGCTCCGCGCACCGTGCGCACCCGTCCCCGCCCCAGGTAGGGGGCTCGCACCCTGGCCGCGCACCATCCAATGCGTACCTATTTGTCCCATGCGCACGGTGCGCGCCGCACCCCCGCGCACCTTACGGAAGGTAACTGAATTGAGTGCCCCGACCGTGCCCCGGCCGACGCTGGCCGGGGCACCCAGGACCGCCGCTCCCCCCGCGCCGGTCAGTGCCGACGACGCCGCCAAGGCCCGTAAATCCATCACCAAGCTGGACGAGGTCCTGGCCATGGTGACCAGGGCGCTGCTCACCCTCGGTGGCGGCGCTTTGATCTTCACTTGTGTGAATGTGACCCTGTTCGGCATCTCCCACGAGATCCCCTGGTTCATCGCCTGGATGCTGGACCCCCTGGCCAGCCTCGCCCTGATCACGGTCCTGTACGTCGACGGTGTCCTGGCCGAGCACGGCGGTGACTACAAGCCCGGCGGCTGGCCGTTCCTGCTGCGCTGGACCGCCGGCCTGTCCACCTGGGTCATGAACTGCTGGACCAGCCTCTACCCGGACGGGCACTTCCACTTCGTCCCGCAGAAGCCGGACGCCGGCGGAATCCTGCTCCACTCCGTCGCCCCCGCGCTGCTGATCCTGCTCGCGGAAGCGGCCACCGGATACCGCAAGTACGCCACCCGGCGCCGCGGCGAGCTCACCGCGATCATCGCGCAGTTCGAGACCGCGAAGCTCGCAGAACGCGAGGCCGAGCAGAAGAGAGCTCGCGAAGAGGCCGACCGTGTGGCCGCCGCCAAGCGCGAGGAAGCAGAACGCGAGGCCGCCGCCAAGCACGCCCGTGAAGAACGCGAGGCTGCCCGGCGCGAACGCGAGGACAACGCGAGGCTCGAAAACGAGCGGCGCGAGGCAGAAAACGAGGCTGCCGCCCGTGCTCGCCGCGACGAAATCGAGGCAGAACGCGAGCGGCTCCAGATCCAGGAGCGAGCAGCAGAAATCGAGGAGGCGCGCCGCAAGGCCGATGCCGAGATCGAGGCGCTGGGTCGTCGCCAGCAGTGGGAGCTGGAGCAGGCCGAGCGGGACCGTGAGGCACAGCGCCAGGCCGAGATCACCACGGCAGAAGCCCAGGCAGAAGCGCTGCGCAAGGAGGCCGATGCCAAGGCAGAGGCTGAGCGGATCAAGGCCGAAGCCGAAGCCCGCGCCCTGGAGGAAGCCGAGAAGTTCAAGCGGCAGCGGCTCCTGGAGCGGGCCGCCGCCAAGGCTCGCGGAACCTCGGAGAGTGCAGCCGCCCGCGCCTCGATTTCTGCGGGCCGTTCCTCGGAAAGTGCCGCCGCGCTCACCGCGGTTCCCGCTCTGACCGCCTCGGAAGCGGGCGGCCGGATCCCTCGCGATGTGCGCGAGCGGCAGCGCGATGAAGCCGAGCGGTACATCGCGAAGTGCTCGCTTTCCGGCATCGCGCCCGACCTGGAGCGCCTCGCGAACCAGTACGGCAAGGGCGAGACGTGGGTCGGAGATCGCGTGCGCACCGCCAAGCGGCGCCTCGCGGAAGAGGACGGTTTCGAGGACTCGGTCATCGCCGATGCCCTGGACGTCTTCGAGGACGACAGCGAAAACGCCGGTGCGGCATGACCCACCGGCCCGAAGAAGAGGAGATCACCGTGGAGTTCACGTACGACTTCACCGAGCGGCCGGACGAGCCGATCGAACTTCCCGCGGCCGGTCCCGGCCACCCGCCGACGATCCTGGCCCGCAGCGAACCGCTGATGCCGACCCGGTACGGACGCGCCGCCGACTGAGCGCGCTTCGACGGCTCCACTGGCCCCCGAGATGAATTCAGCACCTCGGGGGCCGGTGAAGAGGCCGAAGCCTCCCCGGGCGAATCTCACGCCAAATGACACCGCCCGAGCTCCCCATCGAGGAGAGGACCCATCATGCCGTCTCACGGCGAGCAGCCCCAGCCCACCTACTACCCCGAGCCGCTGCCGCCCCAGTACGGACAGCCGCCCGTCCCCGCGTACGGCCAGCACGTCGTCCCGCTTCCCCAGGGCGCGGTCGTCTACCCGCCGACCGCCGGCCTGGACGGCGTCGTGGTGATGCCCGGCCCGAACGGCCACCCGGTCGCGTACTACACGGCGCCGCCCGCCCCGGCCCCGCAGCCCTACGTCTCCCCGCTCCTGGTGAAGGCGGCGCTGGTCGCGGTCATCCTCGGAATCGCCGGGGTCGGCGTCTACTTCCTGGCCGCCGCTCTGCTGGAGCTCGCCAAGGCCCTCGCCATCCTGGCCGGCCTCGGCCTGGGCGGCTTCGTCGTGCTCAAGATGCTCGCCACCGGCCCCGGCAGCGGCAAGGCCAGCTCGATCAACGTGAACGCCCGGGGCCGCGCCAAGGTGCAGGTCCACACCGGCCGCGGACACAACCGAGGCCGTGGCCGCCGCTGAACCGGTGTCCCCGCCGGCCGTCCGGGACGTCGACATCTACGCCGACCCCACCGGTGCCCTCCCCGTGCACCGCTGGCGGCAGGCCCCGAAAGGGCTCGCGACCAGGCGGCAACTCCGGGAGAAGCGCTTACGGCCCGGCGGCCAGGACCCGGTCGCGGTCATCGAGTGCCGGGGCGGCAAGCGCATGGCCTTCCTGTACGAGATCAAGAAGGCCAAGCCGATACGGCCGATGACCTTCGCCAAGGAAGTCGCGCTCGACAAGGCGATGGCCGCCCGGCAGACCTGCCCGAAGTGCTCGCGCCGCTACTACCACTGCCTCCCTCTGCGCACCCTCGGCTCGTGCCTGGAGTGCGCCGACGGCACTCCGGCCGCACCCGGCAGCTACATACACCCCGCCGGCGGCCAACTGGCCTCCGCAGCATGACCGCTCACCCCTGACGGCTGCCTGATCCACCCGTACCGCGTCACGCGGCCCGGGTGGTGAAGGGGAGCCGGGCAGCACGGCCCCACCTGCCCCGCCCACAGCACCCCGTCCGCGACGCCGTCGAACACCGCGAAGGAGCACCACCGGTGACCGAGCCCAACCAGCCCCGCAAGCCCGACCCCAGCGTTCCGCCGCTGGAGACCATCGACGACAGCCAGCGCATCCCCCGCCCCCGACAGCCGTCCGCGCCACGGACCGAACCGATCCGCACCACCCAGGACGTCCCGGCCGGAGCCATCGCCGCCTTCGGCGTCGTCGGCGTGATCGCGGTGATCCTCACCCTCAAGTGGGGCGTGCCGAAGGTCATCGACTGGTACCACCACCAGGACTGGTCCTGGTTCACCCAGTGGACCGCCACCGTCGCCGACCCGGTCCACGCCTACCTCACCGCGCACACCGCCGGCCTTCCGCTCACGGCCTCCAGCGCGTTCCTCATCTGGCTGGGCGTCGGCGCCGTCTCCCTCGGCCTGGCCTGGTTCACCGGCGCGGTCGGCGCCCGGCTGACGTGGATCGCGCACGGCGTCTGCTCGGTGCTGATGGTGTGGGACGCCTCCCCCGCCGCCAGCCGCCCCGTCGCCGCGGCCCTGGCCATCCTCGCCTGGACGATCGGCAGCGTCTTCGCGCTGCGCGGACTGTCCCTGCGCCCGCGCATCAACATCCACACCCACACCCACAACCACCCCGCCCGCTGACGGTCTGGCGGCTGCCTTATCCACCCGCCCCGCGACCCTGCGGGCCGGGTGGTGACGGGGAGCCGGACAGCCCGGCCAGGCGAGCCACCGACGAACGGAGTGCACGATGGCGTACGACATGAGCCGGTTCGGCCAGAGCCGCTGGGTGAAGACCCATCCGGACGGTGTCTACACCCACGGCTCGATGGAACCGGTCATGAGCGTGCTGGACGTACGCGGCTTCGAGGTCCGCGACCTCTTCCTCATCGGCTTCAACGACTCCTGCGGCACGATCGTCCTGCCCGACCAGTCCCGGGCCGAGAACGCGGCGGCTGCACTGGAGCCGGCCTTCGACACCCGCGTCTACCTCTTCGGCAACCGCGACGGCGAGGACGTCTGGACGACCGACTACACCCGGCGCGCGCTGGACGGCACCACGCTGTCGTGCTTCATCACGGACCTCACCCTCAAGGACGGCACCGTCGCCATCCGGGACGGCCGCTGGGTCCGCTGATCCGGTCTGACGACTGCCTCCCCCTGCCCGCGCCGCCACCGGCTCGGGCAGGGCGGCGGGGAGCCGGACAGCCCGGCCGGAAGGGACCTCGAAATGACCCTCGGCACCGACACCGCCCAGCTGACCAGCGACCCGGGCAAGAACCTGGACACGGCCTGCACCACGGTCACCAGCGAGATCGCCCGCACCGACAGCAAGGCATCGCTGTTACTCGCCTTCAACGGCGCGGTCCTCGCCGGACTCGCCAGCCTCGCCGACAAGAAACTCCCCCTGCCCGCCCAGCTCGTGGGCGGCGCCGCCGGCCTCGCGCTCGCGGCCGCCGCCGTGCTGCTGCTCCTGGTCGTGCGGCCCAACCTCGGAGGCCGCACCCCGGCGCCCGGGTCGTTTCCGCACTGGGCGCAGCTGGACGCCGCCACCATCCGGGCCTCCATGGACGACGACACGCGCCCCGCACGGATCAAGGCCCTGTCGACCATCGCCGTGGCCAAGTACGCCCGTCTCGCCCTCGCGGTCGACACGATCCTCGCCGCGCTCGCCCTGCTCCTGGTCGCCGCCGTCCTCGCGGTCACCGGATGAGCAGCTGGCCGTACGCGCTCGTCCTGGTCCTCCTCGCCGTGGCCGCCATCGCGGCCCGGCGCGCTCACCCCGCCGCACGTCCCGACACCGACAAGGAGCAGTAGCCCATGGCACTCACCCTGTTCACCCGCCGCCCCGAGCCCGTCGATCTGCCGGCCGTCGAGCCCGAGCCGTGGCCCGAGATCGGCGAGACCTGGACGCCCGAGGGCGTCACCATCGCCCAGCGCTACTACAACCAGGCGCACGCGGTCGTCCTCGTCTTCACCACCGACGACGGCAAGTACGGCACCTACTACTCGATCGCCTGCCTGGGCTGCCACTACGCCACCCGCGAGAACGGCGAGCGTACCTACAACACGCGCTACGGTTGCCGACGCCGCAACGGTCGCCAACGAGCACGCCACGACCTGCCGGGCGCTGCCCCGCGACATCCCCGCCCGCCCGGACGACGACACCGTCCGCGAGCGGCTGCACTCCTGGGTGCGCGGCGCCCGCCACAAGGACAAGGACGTCCAGCTCTACCTGTCCTACCTGGATCTGATCCGCCTCACCCTCCAGCGCAGCAACGACTGGATCGTGGACCGCTCCAGCAGCTGGCGGCCGACGAGCCCGACGTCCTTCGCACCGAGCGCAGCGAGTACAGCGACTACGTCTCCTACTACGCCCGCCAGCTCCCGGAGAGCTGACCGGCGCTCTCCGCGCGCTCCCGCCCGCCGGCTTCTCCGGCGGCCGGGAGCGACGCGGTGTCCGCCCGGTCAGCCGAGACCGGACGACCGGCCCTCCCCCGGAGGTCACCGTGTCCCTCGCCCGCCGCACCCTGATGGAAGCCGCCGCCGCCCGCTTCGGATGGCGCCGCGCCTACGGCGACACCACCCAGGTCGACGCGCTCCTCACCGAGCAGACCGAGACCGCGTACACCGAGGCCGCCGACCACGCGGTCCGCGCCACCGAGAAGAACACCGACGCCCTGCACGTGCAGCCCTGCGTCTTGGACGTCCGCGGCCGCGTCCTCGCCGACGTCCTCTACCTCGAGGGCCTGCTGACCGGCGCCCGCACCCGCGGCCTGGCCCCGGAGCTCATCGAGCGCCTGGAGGACGCCGTCGACCACGGCCACGAGCTCACCGTGCTGCTCGCCGACACCGTCCGCACCACCGCCGCCGCCCACACGACCGGCCGCTGAGCGCCCGGGGCGGCCGCTGGCGTCGGGCCCGGCCGCCCCGGAGCAGTACTCCTCCCCCTCCCAGAGCGCACTGACAGAAGAAGGAGTTCCATCATCATGACCGCAACCCTGCGCCAGACGGCCAACAGCGTCGCCAACACGATGATCGAAGGCGTCAGCATGACGTCCGCGCTGATCGGCGGCGCGGCCGGTGCCTACCTCGGCTACCAGCTCGCCCCCGTCGCCTGGTCCGATGACTCCCGCATCGCGTTCGCCGGAGCGGTCGCCGTCGTCGGGGCTCTCGCCATCGACGGGCTCGCCGAACTCGTCCTCGCCCCGTTGCGCCGCCTGATGCGGACCCGCAGCCCGCTGCCCTCCACTCGCCGGTCGGCCCCGGCCCCGGCCGCCACGCTGGACGAGGCCCTCGCCCAGGTCACCGCCGCGACCGAGGAGGACGCCGCACACCGCGCCGCCAGCGCTGCCATCCGCATCGACGAGAGCGACAACTTCCTGGGCGACGAGAACCGGTGGCGCGGCTACGAGGACGGCGAGGCCACCTTCTACCTCGCCCCCGGCGTCGTGCTCCACCACCGCGCCGAGAGGAGCGAGTACAAGCACCACTTCACGCTGCTGACCGGCGACGGCGAGCAGCCGGTGCGCATCACCGGCATGGAGCAGATCCGCCACCACCTCGCCGCCCGCGCCGCCGGCCTTCCCGCCGTCCCGGCCACCGCCGACCGCAACGTCGACGGTGACAAGGACGAGGTCCTGGACGACGACCTCACCGGCATTCACGCGGTCTGACGGACTGCCCGTTCCGCCCCAGCCCGTGCGGCCGGGGCGGTGCGGTGGTCAATCAGCCCCACCCGATCGAGCCGGAAGGCCCCCGCATGTCGCAGCCCACGCAGATCACCGTCATCCGCGACGGCCTGTTCACCTCCCGCCGTCTGACCGCGGACATCAACGACACCGTCACCACCGCGCAGCGCCTGGTGAAGGAGCACTTCGGCCGGCGCCCGCTGACGGCCGTGGAACTGGTGGTCACCTCCCCCAAGAAGATCCCCGGCCTCGCCGCCGCAGCGCAGGGAGCGGCCGCAGGCATCCCGGAGAACGTCTACGCCGAGAAGCGCCTCAGCTTCACCGCCAAGCCCGATGACCTGTACTCCCTCACCGTGATCGCCCCGAAGAACACGATCCGGGTCCTGATCAACGCCAAGCGGCTGCGCCGCCGCCCGCGCGAGATCGGCGCCACGCTGGTCTGGGCGTTCGTCGAGGTCGACCAGCTGTGCCGCAAGGGCTCGCTGGAACGGCGCATCGCCCTGACCCGGCACGAGATGGGCACCCACGTCCTGCCCAAGGGCAAGGCCCGCAGCCTGTACCGGATCGAGGCCGAGATGGAAGACGAAGCCGCGAAGGTCACCGGGCAGATCGTCGGCAAGGTCATCCGGCAGAACCGGCAGGCCGAAGCCGCCGCCGCCCGCGAAGAGGCCGGCACCGCCGCCACCGCGCAGAACGCCGCTGCCTGACCGCGCACCGTGTCGTCCCGTCCTGGCCTCCCGGCCGGGGCGGCGCGGTGCCCCGTCAGCCCATCCTGCAAGGAGCACCCGTTGCCTCGTACTCCCACCGCGCTCCCGGCCGACGACCTGCTGAACCTCCCCGCGGGCGTCCTCTGCACCCTGGTTGGCCCGCCCGGCAGCGGCAAGTCGACCTTCGCCGCCCGCTACCCGGACAGCTGGCGCATCTGTCTGGAGGTCTACCGGCGCCTGGCCACCGACTCCGAGGCCGACCAGTCCGCGACGCCGGTCGCCGCCGAGATCCAGAACCTGCTCCTGGACGCCCGCCTCTCCCGGGGCTTGAGCGCGCTGGTCGACTCCACCAACGTCCTCCCGCACGTCAGGGCCGGTCTGCTCGCCCGCGCCCGCTACTGGCAGCGGCCCGCCGTCGCCGTCCTGTTCGACGTCCCGCTGGCGACGGTGGAGGCACAGAACGCCGGCCGAGACCGCGTGGTCCCCCTGGACATCGTGCGCGAGCACCACCAGCTGCTCCGACCAGCTCCACCGCGAAGGCTTCGCCGCCGTGCACCTGGCCTCCGAACTCCTCGCCACCTCCGGCGCCCTGTGCCGGGGCGCCCGCAACTGACCCGACCCCACGCGCACGTTCCGACTCGATCCGGAGGAATCCTCATGGCACGCAGCGCCCGGCCCGTCGTCCACTACATGGCGACCCGGCCCGACGGCACCGTCCCGCCCACCACCCCCCGCCTCGCCGCGTACTACAGCGGCCTGGGCGAGACCATCCCGACCGTCAACCTCGCCGACCACATCGGCGAGACCATCGACCACCCCAGCCCCGGCGAGAGGTGGTACACCGACAAGCCGTTCTCGTACTTCCACATGTACACCCGGCCCGGCGAGATCCTGGAGCGCCTGGAGGAGCGCTGGCCGGTGCGGTTGTGGGAGGTCGAGCCGCTCGGTGAGACCGGCAACTGGGGCAACGACTTCGCCCCGTACTGGCTGATGTCCCACCAGGTCCGCGTCGTCCGCGAGGTCGAGGCGTGGCGTGCGTTCGGGCATCGCGGCGCGCAGGTCCTGGCGGTCCTCGCGCAGCTGCCCGACCTCGCCCGGCAGTGGGCCACGGAGTGGGCCGCCGACCCTGAGGGCACGCGCCGCACGTACAAGGCGTGGGAGACGCGGGTGGACGAGACCCGGGCCCTGACCTCCTGGGCGTACTGGCGGGCGCGGTACTCCCGGCGCGAAGCGGGCCTGCAGACGGCCAACCAGCTCGCCGGGGATGCCGCCGCGCAGGCCGCGACCGCCGCCGGAGCCGACCCGCACGCCGTCGCCCTGATCCAGCTGCGGGCGCGCTGCCTGGTCGCCGGTCAGCTCATGTTCGACCGGATCCGCACCGGCGAGTACGAGCAGTCGATCCGCGGCCTGCTGCTCGGTGCCGAACTCGACACCCCGGCCCCCGTCCCGGCCTGACCACCCGCCGACGTTCCCGCGCCGCCCCGGCCCACCGGCCGGGGCGGCCTCCTTCGAGACCAGGAGAAGCACCTGATGAGCACCGACACCACCGACGAGACGATCCGCTACACCGCCGACGTCGTCCTGTTCGCCGCCGGGCACGTCCTGCTGATCGAGCGGGGCTGGGACCCGCACGCGGGCTGCTGGGCGCTGCCCGGCGGACACGTGGACAAGGGAGAGACCAGCCTGGACGCCTCCGTGCGCGAGCTGGAGGAAGAGGCCGGCATCACGATCCCGGCCGCCGACATGCGGCAGGTGGGCGCCTTCGACGCTGCCGGCCGTGAGGCGCGCGGCCGGTACGTCAGCGTCGCCTACACGGCCACCCTGCCGTCGCTGGTGGAGCCAGCGGCCGGTGACGACGCCACCGCCGCCCGCTGGTGGCCCCTGGACGCGCTCCCCGACCTCGCGTTCGACCACGCCGAGATCGTGGCGGCCGCGAACCGCTGATCCTCCCGCGCGAGCGCGGCGTTCCTCCGTGCCGCCCCGGTCTCACGGCCGGGGCGGCCGCGGTGTTCCGCCACGACCAGCGACAGGAAGGAGAGGGCGTCATGCCGCAGCTGGAGTTCTATGAGGTGGACGTCCCGATACACACCAACGACCGGGCGCAGCGCGGTGTGCACGTCTTCACCGGCAGGGCGGCCTCGGTCACCGAGGCCCTGGCCCGCGCCCACCAGGTCTACGACGCGGCGTTCGCCGCGCGGCAGGCCGGACTCGAGGTCCCCGGACAGCAGGACGGCGGCTGGGGAGCGCGCGGGGTCCGCGACGGCTGGGAGCTGGACTGGGCGGCGGCGAAGGCCGGCCGCTGGTCCAACCCGGACAGCTGGACCCGCAAGAAGCCCTACGAGCTGTAGATACGCCCCGAGGCAGGCGCACCAGGTGTGGAAACCGTCGCCTGCCTCGAGCCTACCCATCCCGTACAAGACGAGAGAGGGAGCAACCAGTATGGCCTCCACCGTGCGCTTACAGGCCCCCTTCGGGCAACGTGCCCTGCTCATCACCAGCCTCGCCGTGCCGCTGACCGGCTGGACTCTGCACGCGGTCAGCCTGCACCGCAAGCTCGCCGCCGCCCGCCGCGACCCGCTCACGGGTCTGCTCGGGCGCGACGGCTACACCGCCAAGGTCCGGCAGATCACCGACCGGTACGGCGACAGTGCCTTGGTGGTCCTGGTCGACCTGGACTACTTCAAGCAGATCAACGACGGGCCCGGCGGGCACGCCGCCGGCGACCGCGTCCTGGCCGCCACCGCGGAGCGCCTCGCTGCCTGGGCGGGCAGCCGCGGCGCGGTCGGCAGGCTCGGGGGCGACGAGTTCGCCGTCGCGGTCCGGATCGGACCCGCCCGCCGCGAGCTCCGCCTTGCCCAGCTCACGCAGCTGCTCGCGCAGCCCGTACAGGTCGAGGACGGCGCCCTGGTCGACGTCGCCGCGTCGGTCGGCGCCGCCTCCCTCGACGTCCTCGGCACGACGGACCTGAGCGTGCTCCAGCGGGCCGCCGACGCCGCGATGTACGCGGGCAAGCACACCGGCCGCGCCGTGCTCGCCGGGCCGCAGCACGCCACGGTGCCCTCCATCAACGGCCGCCGAGCCGGACGGCCGGGCACCAACTCCCTGGGACGGGCGGCATGAGCGACACCACCCCCACCGCCGACCCGGGCGCATAGATCCGGGGCATCACGATCCGGCAGCCCTGGACGACCTGCATCCTCGCCGGGAAGGACGTGGAGAACAGGCCGACCCCTTGGTCCTGGCGCGGCTGGCTGCTGCTCCACGCCGGGCAGGCTACCGAGCGGGCCCCGATGCGCGACCCGCTGGTCGCCACCGCGATCCGCGGCCGCGCCCTGCACACCCGGGCCGTGATCGGCGTCGCCCGCCTCACCGACTGCCACCAGGACGCCGCCGGGGTCGCGCCGTGCTCGCGCTGGGCGCAGCCCGATGCCTTCCACCTGGTCCTCTCCGACGTCCACGAACTCGCGCTGCCGATCCCGTGGCTGCACGGACAGCTCGGACCGTGGCGCCCACCGCAGGACCTCATGGACCAGGTCCTTCTCCAGCTCCCTCACCTCGCCCCGGAGGGCACCTCATGAGCCGCAACCGCACCGGCGCCCCGCAGCCGCCGGCCATCATCGTGGCCGACGACAGGGTCCCCTTCCCCGAGACCGACCAGGCCCTGCGCTGCCGTACGAGCCCGGCCCTGTTCTCGATCGAGGACATCCGCAACACCGACGAGGCCCCCCCGCGCCCGGGAGAAGGCACTCGCCAAGGCCAAGCACGCCTGCTCCGGCTGCCCGATCGTCAAGGACTGCCTGAAGTGGGCGCTGGCCAACCCCGGCCTGACCGAGACCGGGGTGTGGGCGGCGACCACCAAGCGCGACCGCACGCAGCTGCGCAAGCAGCTCGTGGACCGGCTCGGCGAGGATTGGGTCGGCGTGGTGGCCGAACAGGACCGGCTCCGCAGGGAGCGGGCGCGCGCGGCGCGCGTCGTGCCGCCGACCGCCCGCGAACTGGCCCTCGCCCGCCTGGAGCTGGAAGGCATCCCCACCCGGCCCGCTCCGTACAACCGCTGGAAGGAACCCATCACCCCGGCGCAAGCGGCCTCGAATCTGCGCGTGCTGGCGCTGGTCGCCAGCGGCAAGGCCGCGTGATGTTCACCGACTGGACCGAGGCCCTCGAAGCCGAGTCGCTCCCCCTGAACCCGAACCCGGCGCAGCAGCTCGCCGCCGCGGCCCGGGTCACCGCCCGCAGCTCCTGCGACAAGGACGACATGGCGTTGCTCCTGGATGTCCTCGGGCTGCCCACCGACCCCGACACCCTCACCGCCCTGCTCCCCCTCATCCCGGAAACCGGAGACGCACCCACCCTGACGAACGCCCCGGCCGCCCCGGCCCTGTCCGCGCACGAGTCCGTGGCGATCTCCATGCACAACAACGGCGACAGTGAGCAGGCCATCCGCGAGGCCACCGGACTGACCGAGACCGAGGTCAGCGACCTCATCGCCGACCGGGTCCTCGGCCTGCCCCGCCCGGCCGCTGCCTCCCCGGTCATCGACGTCCCGGTCGTCGCGCTGCCCGTCACCAACGCCGTGCAGAAGCTGCTCGACTGGGCGGCCGCGCACCCGGCCGCCGGAGTACGCGGCCGCGCCGCCCGTCCGAGCGCCGCGACAGCGAGGCCGCACAGCGCGAGGCCGAAGCCAAGGTCGCCATGGCCAAGGCCGCCCTGGAGAAGGCGCAGGAGGAGCTGCGCACCGTGAAGGCCAGCACCCGCACCACCACCACGGCCGCCGCCGCACCCACCCCGATCCGCGCGGGCCTGGGCAGCGGCCGCACCCGGGAGGAGCTCGCCACCATCAGGACGTGGGCGCGCAACCACGGCCACCAGGTCGCCGACCAGGGCATGGTGCGCAAGCAGGTCCTGGAAGCGTACGACGCCGCACACCCGACGCTGGCGCGGAAGGCTGGTTGACCATGGACGACGCGATAACCCTCGAAGGCTTCCTGGACGAGAAGCCCGCGCCCGGCGACCCGGACCGGACTACGGCCGGCTGCGCCTCACGGTCTCCCCGACCGACGAGCGCATCGAGGAGATGATCCTGCCGTGCCGCGTCGACGACCCGGCCATGGCTTACCTCGTGCTGCACGAGCTCATCCCCGGAGACCAGCTCCGTGTCACCGGCTACCTTCGGCTCCCCCGGACTCCGGACGAGCCGCTCTGGCTGATCGTCTCGGCCTCGAAGTCCTGCAGCCCGCTCCCCAGCTCACCGCGACAGCCGCTCTGTTCGCCTCGGTGATCGAGCGTTGCGGCCCCCACCTCCACTACATCGACGGCGACACCGGTCAGGTGGAGGTGTGGACCGAGACCGGCGCCTGGGTCGGCTGGGCGGATACCCCTGGTGAGCTGACCGCTGTGCTCGACGAGTTCGAGCACGGCCAAGCCTCCGGCAGTGAGTGACGGAGCCGAGTCGCTACCCCACCCGAGCTATCTGCACGCCGGGCCCGAGAGCAACGTGGGCCGGCTGTGGAGTAGGTGCCGGGTTTCCCGGACGCGATGGCCTTCTGCAGCCGCACGCGGCGGCAGGTGGGACGAAGAACGGTGTGAATGTGGAAAGAGTCTGTTTGAGAGGTCACGTGGTGGCCGGTGACAACGAGTACATCAGCCCTACCGGGAAGAGCGACTGCCGACAGTGCATGGCGATCCGATCTCGGTCCCGTCGAGCGAAACAGGCGGAGGAAGACGGCCGCATCCTTCGAGGACCACATGGCAGGATCGCCGATGGGCAGCCCAAGAGCATGCGAACACAGTTTCGTGAGCGAGCTCGAAGGGGGGAGACCAAGCCGCTCTTCAGGTACCCGTGGAACGACCACTTCTTCGACGACTGGTCGGGCGACATGGCGTGGGTCCTTGGGATCATCTGGGCTGACGGGTACCTAGACCGAGGCAACACCGTTGAGGTCTGCTCGAAGGACCTGGATCTTGTTGAGACGATCGCAGAGCTGATCGCACAGCCTGGTGGGGTGCGGGTCAAGAACGCTGGCCAGCACTGGCGTATCTGCTTCTCGTCGTCTCGCGCAGCCGAGCAACTGCGCTCGCTCGGGCTGGTCACGGCGAAGAGCTTCTTGATCGATTGGCCCCTCCGAATCCAGCCCCAGTACGAAGCCGCGTTCGTCAGAGGGCTCCTTGACGGGGATGGGACAGTGTCGTTGACGCAGAGCCGCCGGGGACAGCAGCGGCCGGACCTACGCGTCGAGTTGAACACTGCCTCCGAGGCGCTCGCGGCCTCCTTTTACCGCTGGTGTGAGGCCCATGAGCTCGTCTCTCACATCCACGGCCGCGAGATCTACAAGGTCGGCATCCAGGAGCAGGCTTCCCTGAGAAAGCTCTACGGCCTCCTGTATCCATCGACGGCCCTTCCCCACCTTGCCCGCAAGCGGGCCCTTTTCGAGGCCTGGCTTTCTATTCCGCGGGCCAAGAGCGGACGCCCGACCGTCAGGCGCAATGAGCCCCAGTCAGGACATGCGGATTCTTCTTCTTGACGAACGCCGTACCGTCCTCGCCGCCCGCGCGGCTGCCGCCGGACAGCTCGGTCTCCTCCCCGAGGCCGCGCTCACCCGCACCGAGCCCCCGGCCCCCCGGCGCACCCCACCCGGGGCCGCGCCCCTGCGGCCGCGCTCCACCAGCTGCCCTTCCCCGAACCCGAACAGGAGCCGAAGCCCATGGCCCGCATCAGCGTAAAGATCGCCCCGCTCCACCCCGACGGCACCGAATGCACCCACGCCGTCCGGCCCTCCGGCAAGCCCCGCGACGCCGACTCCGGCTGCACCGGCCGCCGCAACTACGCCGTGGTGTGCAGCTCCTGCGGCCCGGTCGGCGAGCCCCATGGCCTGCGCGTCCTCGCCGAACCGGCGCAGAGCGCGCACCGCGACAGCCACAAGGCCGCGCTCACCTCGGTCTCCCGCTGACCCCACCCGCTCCGGCCGCCGGGACCACCACGATCCCGGCGGCCCCGTCGAATGTGAGGGCCGATGCCCACCACCGTCTTCGACCAGTTCACCCGCCGCACCGCCGACGTCACCGCCCAGCTCACCACCCTGGGCATCCCGCTCACCGCGCCGGCCCCGCCGCCCACCGACCCCGGCCCCACCGACCCGTGGGCCAGCAGCTACGCCGTGCCGGTCGACCGCTCCACCCTCGCCTGGTGCACCACCGTCCAGATGCTCGCCGACCACCTCGACACCGGCATCGACCGCCAGGTCCTCGCCGCTGACGCGCTGCTGCGCGAGCTCGGGGTCCGCGGCCTCGCCCAGCTCCACTCCGACCTCCACCACGGCGCCCCCATCGACTACCGCTTTACCCGCTGCCCGTACTGCTCCGGCATCGGCGAGGACCCCACCCAGCCGGACTGCCAGGACGTCGGCTGCGCGCCGTGGCACGAGTTCGACGGCCATGAGCACCTGTGCCCGGTGTGCCACGGCGATGACTACCAGCCCCAGTGGTTCGCCGAAGAGCACATGACCGAGCTCGAGGAACTGCTCGCCGACGCCATCGAGGAGAACGAAGAGCGCGCCTCCCTCCGCCACCGGATCCGGACACGGCGGGGCCGCTGACGGCCGCACTCGTGACGGCCCGCTACCGCTGCTGCGGACACGGCACAGGGCCCCTGCACCCCGGCGACCAGAAGGCGGTCGCGGAGTTCACCGCCATGCCCGCCCCCCCCGCCGAAGGCCGGCCCTATGGACCGGCCGTGGCGACGCCGCGTACGGATCGGCGAGCACGGCCTGGAGCGCGGCCGACCGCTCCCCAAGCAGCAGCCGGACGCCGACCCCATCGCTCTGGTCGTCATCCACCTAGGCACCGAGACCGCCCTCACCAGCACGCTCCACTGCGCCAGGTCCCGGATTCACGGTGCCTGGACGACGCCGTACCGCCTTCTCACCCACGCCCTCGCCGGACGCGACCTCCCACCCGACATTGACCTGGGCGCCTGAACGCACGAAGCGGCCCCCGTCGCCCGGACTCGATCCGGGAG
>NZ_JBSGZI010000095.1:0-31948 GCF_053610945.1 Streptomyces sp. NPDC054849 | reverse complement strand
GGTCCGGCCCCTGCGGCCGTATGTGGGGCGTCAGTTCTGGCGCAGGCTACTTCGACCAGGCCCACTTCGGCCACGAGTTCCGGGCGTTCAACGGGCTCACGCCGACCCGGTACGTCGAATTCCGACGGCGGTTTCCTGTGCGAACATCCCGGTCACGCGCTGAACGGCTGGCCGCTGCCGGCCGATTGATTTCTTACAAGAGCGACAGCTCACGACACGCTAATTTGGGGCACCCCAAAGAAGAGGAGAGCCCCGTGGGCAAGGTGGTCATGTACAGCTCGGTGTCGGTGGACGGCTTCGTCGCGGACGAGAATGACCAGCCCGGACCACTGTTCGACTGGTTGTCCAGCGGTGACGTCCCGTTGGACCAGAGCGGCGAGCTGAAGGTGTCGCAGACGTCCTACGACTACATCCGGCCGTACTGGGACCAGATCGGAGTCACGATCGTCGGCCGCCACGTCTTCGACCTGACGGACGGCTGGGACGGGAAGCCTCCGGCCGGGATCGACCACGTGGTCGTCGTGTCGCACCGGTCGATGCCCGATGGCTGGGACCCCGCGGCGCCGTTTCACTTCGTCGACGGCGTTGAGGCAGCCGTGGCCAAGGCGCAGAAGCTTGCGGATGACCGCATGGTCGAGGTCGCTGCTGGCGACGTCGGTGGCCAGGTGCTTGCCGCGGGCCTGATCGACGAGGTGCGCATGGACGTCGTACCCGTCGTGTTCGGGTCCGGCAAGCGCTACTTCGGGTCGGTCCACGCACAGCACCTGTTGGAGGATCCTGACGTGGTGATTCAGGGCAACCGGGTGCTTCACCTGCGCTATCGAGTGCGCCGTTGACCGATCTGAGCGGGTACGCGAAGAAGTCCCCTGCGAACGGCGACACAAGATCGGGCCTCCGGCTGCGCTTAGGGATCGCTGTCCCTGGTCGGGCAGCCGACGCCGATCCGCCCCAGCACCTCACCTGCGGCAAGTTCAACTCGAGATCACTGGTTGCCGGTTTCCGTCGTATCCTGGCCGACCCTCGACCGGATTTGGCCTGAGCGTGGCCTCGGGACTTCAGGCCCGCGCCGACGCCGACCTCCCCATCAGCGCTGTGAACGGCCACGACCACGCAGCCTGCTCCCGGGCAACCTGGTCGACCTGGTCGACCTAGTCGTCCTGGACCGCGACACCATCGCCGGACCGGCCGAGGAGATCGCCCACGCCCGGGTGGAGGGGACCTACGTCGGCGGCCGGCTGGTGCACGAGGCCTGACTTCCGCCTCGCGAGACCTCGCCGCCCGGGGGAATCGGTCAACCGGTCGGCAGGCCGAGCCCGTAGTACCTGACGTGGTAATCGTCCACGTACTCGGCCTCGCCGCCGACGACCAGATCGGTCGGATCGCTCACCCCCACCGCCCTGGCCGTCGCCACGAGCATCTCCGCGAGCGCGTGACCCTTCGGTTCGCCGGGGCCGCCCGCGTCCACGCGCCACACCGGGTCGTCGTCGCTCCAGATCGACGCCGTGCCCGGGTGCCGGGCGACCGTGCCCCAGCCGAGAGCGGCGGGATCGATGTCGTCCGGGGCGAAGCAGCCGATCGACAGGCGTTCGCCGCACGTCACGTCGAAAAGGAGGGGCCCGCCGAGGCTGCCGGGCCCGTAGAACGGCATGCCGACGCTGATGCCGAGGGCAGTGGTCTCGGCGGGCAGCGCCCCCAGGAAGTCGCCCAGCGAACGGGTGACGGTCTCCCAGCTCCGGGCGGTCCAGCCGCCGGGGAAGCCGAGGCCGGCGTTGGCCTGGGCACGGTTGCTGCCGAAGAAGCCGCTGATCGAGTGCTCCTCACCGACACCTTGACGCCAGAACCAGTTCTCCGCCGGGTCAGTGGGCTGCAGGACCAGCTCCGGCCCCGACTTCCCGGCGCGCAGCTCCAGCGTGTCGGGCCTGCCGCGCCAGCGCAGGAAGGGCGCGCCCCACAGCGGCCCGCTGTCGTAGAAGGGGCCCATGTCGCCGTGCGAACCCATGATGGACGGTTTGCCCAGCGCCGCGGTCACTGCGTCCTTGACGGCGCGGAATGCGGCCGCCTGCGCCGTGGCGTCCGGTGCGGCGGTCGCCACCGGGACCGCGAGTTCCACGTACGACTCGCCGCTGACGTAACGTTCCTCGAACCTGCCGACCGGGCGCAGGCGCGCGTCGCCCGCGGACCGACCCGTGATCAGGGCGGGACCGTCCGGCGTGTCGTTCCAGGCCCAGCCGAGCTCCGCCGCCAAGGCCCTCACCCCGTCCGGCGTCCAGCCGCCGGTGCCCGCCGCGACGAGTCGCCGGGCGAGATCCGCGATCGATTCCTCTTGCATGCTTCCCCGTTGCACGTCCATATGATCATCGTGCCGCATCCCGGGTGGGGCCGTTCGACCGGGTACGGGGGCAACGGCCACCAACTCGGCTTCCGCAGGAAGGATCTCTGACGGCTGGAACCAGAGCCACCGCTCCATGAGATCCGGCGGCACGCTCGCGCCGAGAGAGAGTGGTGAGCCCGGCGGTGAGCCCGGCGGCCGGTCACCGTCTCGGTGACACAGCCGGCAGCCTTCAACAGCCGCTTGTTCTGATGCCCGCAGGGCTGGTGCGGTGCCACGAGTGCTCAGCTGCGAAGGTCGGGCCAGCCGTCCTTGTTGGAACACGACTCATAGCTGTACCGGGTATCGCGATCCCACTCCGCCCCGGTCGCTTGTTCGAATGCTTCCTCGTGCACGTAGAGCAGCGACTCGCACTGGCGCGCGGTGAACGGCGCAAATCGTTCCGGGTGGCCGAAGACGCCCTCGTATGTCTGACGCCCCGTGGCAACCACGGCGGCGCGTGCATAGAGAAATCCGTCGTCCGACTGGGGAAACGGTGAGCCGTCGGAGAGCTCCATCCCGACGACGGAGAGAGTGCCGAAAGCCTCTTGGTCCAGACGGTAGAGAGACTCCGCGAGACGCTCGCCGAAGCCGATGATCTGGGCCACCGGCTCACGCGCGAGAACCTTGGCCAGCCGGGCACAGGCATCCTCGACACCTTGGCACGTCTCGATCCCGGCCGCGCCACCGAGGATTTCGATCAACTGCCAGAACCGCTCCCAGGTCATCACCGGAAGGCTGGGCTCGACGCTGTCGCCCGCGGACGAAGCCGAACCGTCTGTCACGCGATGACCCTGCTCGTCGTCAAACGGCTCGTCACTCCACCGGAACCAGACCTTGTCGCCATGGACATGCAGGAGGAACTCGGCGACCGGGCCCGAGGGCGCGGCCAGCGACAAGGTCTTTGAGATCTCTTCGTATGCCTCGTCGAAGGCATCCCAGTCCTCTGCCTCGGACAGTGCGAGCGACCGAGCGAAGAGCGGCTCGATGGCGTGGAACGCCGACCCCGGTATAAAGCGCCCACGAAGCCACGGGAAGTCAGCCTCCTCTACCACGATCTCGCCTACCAACTCCTTCTGGCGTGCCAGACGCCAGACCTGGCCCTCGAAACCCATCGCGCTCAGCCCGTTCTTCCCGTTGCCGTCTTCCGTTGCACGGAAGCGTGACAGACGGCGCTGACAGCCGGATCGGGAAGCGACCACCACAAGAACATGCGGCGCGCCGCTGACTCGGTCGGCCCAGTGCGTAGGCCGGCGGAGTAGGGCGGACGCGGCCTTGCGCCTCTTGCGCCGCGATACCCGCTGATGACCGGATCGGTCCGCTGCCGGACCCGATGCGCCCTGTCGACGTCCTGCCCGCGCAGGTCAGACTTGAGGACATGACCCGAGCACTGATCGTCATTGATGTCCAGGAGTCCTTCCGCGCCCGTCCGCTGTGGGAAACCACCTCCGACCTGAAGATCGCCGACCAGGTGAACCGCCTGGTCCGGCTTTCTCGCCAGGCCGGGGACCTCGTGGTGTGGGTATTGCACTCCGAGCCCGGCACCGGCGATGTCTTCGACCCGGCCCTCGGCCATGTCCGGCTGATGGAGGAGCTGGAGCGAGCGGATGGGGAGCCGCTGATCCACAAGACCTCGCACAACGCCTTCACCACCACCAACCTGCAGAAACTCCTCACCGAGCGTGGTATCCGCGAGCTCACCGTCTGCGGCATCCGCACCGAGCAGTGCGTGGAGACCACCACCCGCGTCGCAAGCGACCTCGGCTACCAGGTCACCTTCGTCATCGACGCGACCGCGACCAATCCCATCCCCCACCGCGACGCTCCCGCAGACCAGAGCGTGGCCGAGCTGCTGGCCGACCCCCGCACACTGCCTGCCGAAGAGGTCATCAGGCGCACCGAGTACGCCCTCGCGGGACGCTTCGCCACCGTCTCGACGATCGACCAGCTGGAGGCCGCTGCAGGACTTCATGCATGATGACCGAATCGTGAGCCACATCGTCTTCTTCCTGGTGCCCGGAGTCCACTTGCTGGACCTGGCCGGCCCCGCGCAGGTCTTCTCCACGGCCGCCGACTTCGGGCACCCCTACACGCTCGCCTACATCGCCGAGCAGCCACAGATCTCCACCGCCCAGGGGCTGCCGCTGGTGGCCGAGCTCGACTGGCCCGAGCTCGGGCCAGAGGATCTGATCGTGGTGCCCGGCTGGCGGACGGGCACCCTGGCCGGCGGCCCCGCCATCGGCGCCGCCTCCCTCCAGGTCCTGCGGGACCACCACGCCAGGGGCGGGACGGTGGCCAGCGTCTGCGCCGGAGCCGAGGCGCTCGGCCAGGCCGGCCTGCTCGACGGCCGCCACTGCACCACCCACCACGACGTGCAGGACGAGTTGGCCCTGCGCCACCCCAGGGCGGTGGTCGTCCGCGACGTCCTGTTCACCGCCGACGACCGGGTGATCACCTCGGCCGGCATCGCCAGCGGCATCGATCTGGCCCTGCACCTGGTCGCGACCCGGCACGGCCCGGCCGTCGCCGCCCAAGTGGCCCGGGACATGGTCGTCTACGCTCGCCGCAACGGCCATGAACAGCAGTCCAGCGCGATGCTCCGGCACCGGTCCCACCTCGACGACACCGTGCACCGCGCCCAGGACCTCATCGACGCCCGCTTCGCCCAACCACTCCCCCTGCCCACCCTGGCCTCGGCCGTCGGCGTCAGCGAACGCACCCTCACCCGCCTCTTCAGCCGCGCCACCGGGCTCACCCCACTGCGCTACCAGCAGACCCTCCGCCTCGAACGCGCCCAACACTTCATCAGCCACGGCGCCACGATCGACGCCGCCGCCCGCTCAGTCGGTTTCGAGGACCCACGCATGCTGCGCCGCCTCCGCGCCCGCACGGCCTGACGGCGTCAGGTGTGTGCGTGACCTGCGCCCCGGGTCGAGCGGGGGCGGTCCCATGGGGCAACCGCCCCGCTCATCACCTTGGCATGTCACGTCTTGGGGTCGGGATCAGCGGCGACGGCGATTGAGTTCGCCGGGGGGCATTGGGTTTGTTCAGGGGTTCCGGCAGCGATTATTCAGCTCGTCGGGAGCGGCCTTCCGTGAGCGGAGTCGTTGTTCTCGAGAACGGGGAGACCCTGGAGAGGTGTCCTCGGCTCGAACATCGGCGGCCGCAGTCACCCGGCGCAACCGCCACGGCGGGGGCGGTCCCGTGGTGGCGCTGGCGCCGAGTGTCAGTTCAGCCGGGTGGTGGCGTACGCCTCGATGGCGTCGCGCTGATACCTGGCCAGCCCCGGGGCGATCGCCTCGTAGGCGGTGCGCCAGGCGTGGTTGTCCACGCAGGAGCGCCCGATGGCCCGGTACTCCTCGGATGAGACGTCACGCAGCCGGGTCAACGCCCGGTATTGGGCGTTGATCTCTGCCTGCACGGGGTCGGCGTTGGCCCGGTGACCCCCGGCCATGAGTTCGGCCAGCCGGATCATCTGCGCGGTGCGCTCACGGTGCCCGGCATCCGCGTCGGCCTGGCTCATCGCGGCAGCGCGCCGTCCGACCTCCTCGGCGAGTTCCGGGAAGTCGGACATGTTCTGCGCGTACTGGGAGGGCTGGACGCCCTCGAAAAAGTTCTCCGGTCGGTTGATGGCCACGGGGGCGCCGTCCTTCCTAAACTGCTCCAGTGCGGCGATCGTGCGCGAGACGGTGCCGGCCAGGGCGTCGAGCCGGTCCCGCTCCGCGAGCAGCCGCCGGTGGTGGCACCGCAGTGCGTCCACCTCGTCGACCTGCTCGGACAGGATCCGCCCGATCTCCGGCAGTCCGACGCCCAAAACGCCCAACGCCCGGAGGACGAGGATCTGCTGCAGCAGCAGAAGCTGGTGCTCCTCGTGGTAGCCGTGTCCGTTGGCGGCGATCCAGGCCGGCGGCAGCAGGCCGGTCTTGTCGTAGTGGCGCAGGGTCCGGGCGGTCACGCCCGATATCCGGGCCACTTCAGAGATCGGCCAGTCCATCACGACTCCCGCAGCAGGGAGGAGCAGCGACCTCAGGGACCGTCAGCGTTCACGCGATCTGGTCCACCACCAGCGCGTCGTTGCCCACTCGTTGTAGTTGGGCTCCGGCAAGGTGCGGCGCTCGAATTCCTCATCGATAAGCGTGATCAATCGGCCCAAGTCCCGTTTGGCTCTGGGTGGAAGGTATAGCATCGCCCACTCCAGGTCATCGCGGGCATCTCCCACCCCGGGCGAATCAAACGCGGAGGCGTCCAGGTAGCGTCCGGGCTCCTTAAAAGCCCACTCGAAACACGAGAGTGCTTTGGCGACGGCGTTGGGCCACATCTCCTGGTCTTCGACCCGGCGGATCGCTGCACGAGTCCGCGCGGAGACACCGGGGACCCTCAGAACCGGATACTGCCATCGTGGCCGCCACCGCTCTGCACGGACGCCCTTGGGACGCCTACGCGGCATCGCCCTTTCGGATCAACATGAGGCCATCCTGCCACGGCTGGGCACCTGCATGCACTGGCTATATACCGGCCGCAGCAGGGGTTCCTACCATCCGGTTCTCGCGCAGCTCTTGGGGAACGTCGCGGAGTGTTACGGGAGGAGGATCATCTCGCGGAGGAGTTCGAATCCGGCTCGGCCGTAGAGCTGGCCCGGCTCGCTGGCCGAGTTCGCCGCCGAGATCACCCCCAGCCAGCTCGACAAGCACCGCGGTTGGAGAACGGCGCCCGGCACCGCGCTCGGGAAGGTGTGACGTGGTCGCGGTCGATGCCCTCGAAGCCGGTCGTCTCCGGCACCACAGGAGGCCCTACGTTCCTCGGCGAGGACTTCATCGGCCGGCGCACGGCGCTCATCGCGGCCGTCGTCGCAGCTGTCGCCTACGAGGCCACCCTGGCCGCCCTGCGGCGCCTGCGTCCTGCCGCCCGCTGGGTGACCATGCAGATCCCCTGGCTGGTGCTCCTGCTCAGCTGGATCACTGTCTCCAGCATCGCGTGGCGCGAGATGCGTCCACAGTGGCGCGACGCGCTCTACGGCATGCTGCGCCATGAGGAACCGCAGTGCGGTCGCCAACTGGATGACCGGCATGTGGTTCTCGGCGGCACTGCTCTTCGGCGGCGCTGTCACTACGGCGCACGAGTTGAAGCACCCGGTGGCGTTCAGTCGGCTCATCCCCGTCGTCACCATCCCCAACCCGGTCTCCGACGCTCTGGCGCTCGCTGTGATGCTGACTGGCGGACCCACGACGATAGGGCTCGTCCAGCTCATCAGGCTCGGCCCCTGGTGGGCGATCGTCCCGGCGGCCTCCTCGGCGTGCCGCTTTCCGAGCCGGTCCGGCAGACGCGGCGGCACCTGACACCCGGCGAGGTCGAATGACACATATCCGCACTACGACGCGGTCGGCCGGGTCGTAGGCGAGAGCATCGACGGCCGGACCTTCGCCAGCACGTGCGACGCCGCGGGCCGCCGCACGGGCCGCACCACACCCTCCGGCACTTCACCCTCGCGGGCCGAAAGGGCATCATCGAACATGGGAAGAGCCACGACGAGGAGTGGCGATGAGGTTGTCGTTCCTGGAGCCCCTCTACGCAGAGCCGGGCCCGTTCGCCTCCGTGTACCTGGACACCTCGCGCGACGTCGCGCATCCCGAGCGGGCGATAGCACTGCGCTGGCGGCGGCTGCGCGAAGACCTGAGCCGGCAGGGGGCGGGACGGGCCCTGCTGAACGCGATGGAGGAAGCGGTCGGCTCCGACACCGAAGTGCCGGGGACGCATGGGCAGGCCCTCTTCGCCGCCCACGGGACGCTGGTGCTGGACGGGGAGCTGCCCAGGCCGCCCGAGCACGACTGGGCGCGCTACGGCACGCTGCCGGACACGATGGCCCTGGTCACCCAGCACGTTCCGGAGATCCCGTACCTGGCCGTGATCGTCCACTACAGCGGGCTGCCGACCGCCGAGACCCATGGCTGGGTGACGCTGGAGGCGGAGACCGGAACCTGGCCGGCGTCCAGCGTCGCCCCGGGTGCGCGCCTGCACCGACGGGTTCCGGTGGCCACCTGGCATCGCGCCGCCGGCCGGCTGGGCCACCAGCTCGACGAAATCGCCCGGCGCGCCCACGCCGACGCCGTGGTCGTGGGCGGCGACGACTGGGCGGGCAACGTCCTGGTGCGCCGCCTGCCGCGGTCCCTGCGGGACAAGGTCGTACGAGTCGGGGGCCACACCCCCACGGACACCGGACGCGCCTTGCTGGAGCCACAGCTCGACACCGTGTTCCGCGGCCGCATGGCCGCACACGACCGGGAACTGGTGGATGTCTTCATCGGCCGGCGCGCACTGGAGGGACCCGCGACGGAGGGGCTGTCCACCACTCTCGCCGCACTCCAGCGCGGCCAGGTCTCCGCGCTCCTGCTGAACCGCCCGCCGGCATCCTCCCTGCGGCTCTGGGCGGGCCCGCGGCCCACCCAGCTGGCCCTGACGGAGGCGGAACTGCTCTCCTTCGGCGTGAGGGCGCCGTGCGAGGAGCGCGCCGACGAGGCGCTGGTGCGCGCCCTGGTGGGCACGGGCGCCGAACTGGTCCTCGTACCGGAGAGCGAGCTGGAGCTGTACGAGGGCGTGGGCGCGCTGCTGCGGTACACCGACCGGGGTACCGCGTCCTGAGGCGGACGCGCCCGGACGCCGAGGAGAAGAATGCATCGGCGAGTTCACCCACGACGGTCACGCCGGTGGCTCCCGGTCGGTGAGCCGTGCCGGGCCGGGAATCCGGTGAGCATTTGCCCGTCAGCTGCGCCGCCGGGCGTTGAGCCGGGCGGCACGGCGCGTCAGGTGGTCGCGCTCGGCGGTGTTCGGTGCCTTCCGGGCTGCCTCGGCGTACAGCCGTGCCGCCGTCGCCAGGTCGCCGTCGCGCTCGTGGAGGTACGCCGCCACCGCCGCGTGGCGAGGCACTGAGGCGTCCAGCGCCGCGAGCGCCGCCAGGCCGGCGCGCGGTCCGTCGGCCTCGCCGACGGCCACCGCGCGGTTGAGCCGGACCACTGGGCTGTCGGTCAGGCGCGCGAGCTCGTCGTACCACTCGACGATCTGCACCCAGTCGGTCTCCTCGGCGCTGCGCGCGTCCGCGTGGAGTGCGGCGATGGCGGCCTGGGCCTGGAACTCTCCCAGCCGGTCGCGGGCGAGGGCCGCCTGCAGGATGGCGACGCCCTCGGCGATCGACTTGGTGTCCCACCGTCCGCGGTCCTGCTCGGCGAGCGGAACCAGGCTGCCGTCGGGGGCGGTCCGGGCGGCGCGCCGGGCGTGGTGGAGCAGCATCAGGGCGAGCAGCCCTGCCACCTCGGGGTGGTCGATCGCGGCCGCGAGCTGGCGGGTGAGCCGGATGGCCTCGGCGGCGAGGTCGACGTCGCCGGTGTAGCCCTCGTTGAAGACCAGGTAGAGGACGCGCAGCACCGTGGCGACGTCGCCGGGCTGGTCGAACCGCACGCCGGAGACCGTGCGCTTGGCCCGGCTGATGCGCTGCGCCATGGTCGCCTCGGGCACCAGGTAGGCCCGGGCGATCTGGCGGGTGGTCAGCCCGCCGACGGCGCGCAGTGTGAGGGCGACCGCGGACGACGGCGTCAGCGACGGGTGCGCGCACAGGAAGTAGAGCTGGAGCGTGTCGTCCACCGCGGGTGCGGGCCCGGGCGCCGGCTCCTCGTCGACGAGTCCCTCCCGTCGGCGGCGGGCGGTGTCCGCCCGGGTCGCGTCGAGGAACCGGCGCCAGGCCACGGTGACCAGCCAGCCCTTCGGGTCCCGCGGCGGATCGGCCGGCCAGACGCGGACCGCTTCGAGGAGCGCGTCCTGCACGGCGTCCTCGGCCGCCGCGAAATCGGCTCCGCGGCGGACGAGGATTCCGAGCACGCTCGGCGCGAGGCTTCGGAGCAGGGCCTCGTTCATCACCTGGTCACTCCGTGATGGTCGGCGGCGCGGCCAGGAACGGGCGCACCTCGAGCCACTCGTGGATCGGCTTCCCGCCCGCCCCGGGGGCCGCCGACAGTTCCCCGGCCAGCTCGATCGCGCGCTCGTAGCTGTCGACGTCGATCACCATCCAGCCGGCGATGAGGTCCTTGGTCTCGGCGAACGGTCCGTCGGTGACCGGCGGGCGCCCCTCACCGTCGTACCGGACCCACGTTCCTTCGGGGGCGAGCGCCTGACCGTCGACGAACTCGCCGGTCCCCTCGAGCCGGGTCGCGAAATCCTGCATGTACTGCATGTGGGCCGTGATCTCCTCCGGCGTCCACTCGTCCATGGGCGCGTCGTTGACCGGGGCCGGAGCGCCGCGGTAGTGCTTGAGCAGCAAGTACTTGGCCATGGTGTCTCTCCTCAGCAGTGCGACCGACCCATTGTGGTCGCGTTCACTGCGGGGACGGAGCCGGCCACGGGTTCTCGACATCGTCGCCCGAACTTTTTTGACTCCCTCGCCGAACAGCGCCGGCTGGACCGACGGGGCCGACGGGATCGACGCCGATGCGGCCGGCGCGCCCCACACGGCGCCATGATCCGGAAGACGGCCCGGCCTGTGCCAGGCCTGTGCCCGGTCTATGTCCGGCCGAGGCCGGACAAGGCCTCTCGCGCGACCCGGGTCAGTTCCTCGTCCCGCAGGATGTCACCGCCGTAGCGGCGGCGCGAGGACGTGACCGCCTGCAGGACGGGCAGGGCCGCTGCGGCGGGGCGGCCGATCGCGCCCAGCGTCCGTACGGTCCGCAGGACCAGCGGGGTGACTCCATGACCGGCCAGCGGCGCCAGCTCCGGCACCAGGGCGTCGACGGCCGGCGCCGCGTCACCGGTGATGCGCCACCA
Organism: Streptomyces sp. NPDC054849; assembly: GCF_053610945.1. Taxonomy (NCBI): domain Bacteria; kingdom Bacillati; phylum Actinomycetota; class Actinomycetes; order Kitasatosporales; family Streptomycetaceae; genus Streptomyces; species Streptomyces sp. NPDC054849. The sequence continues at coordinate 20,775 of NZ_JBSGZI010000095.1, read as the reverse complement.
CGCCTCGGCCGCTCCGACCCGGCTCCACTCCCCCGGGCAGGTCAGCAGAGGGCTTACCGCGTCGGCGTACGGCGCGGCCAGCGGGCCGAGGTCGGCGAGGTAGCGCAGCACGGGCCGACCGAGGCCCGCCCGCGCCGCCGCGCCGCACACCCGGAGCGCCAGGTCCGGGTCGCCGGTGATGCGCCAGTGCGCCCAGGCGGCCGTCTGCGCGCCCCGCCACCGGGGCCCCGGCCGGTCGGTGTCCCCGAGGGCGAGCCCGGCGAGCACACCGGCCACCGGCCCGGCGACACCGCGGGTCCGGGCCGCTGACGCGGCCGCCGGCCCGATCCGGCCCAGCGCCTCGGCCGCCGGGCGGGCGGCCGGGGTCGTCAGCAGCCCGGCCAGCTCGGGCGCCGCCGGTGCGGCGGCCGGCGTCCCGCCGCCGTCTGGTGCGCGACGCCCGGCACGGTCGAGAGGCACCGCCGCTGCCGCCCGCCGGGTCAGCTGCCGGCGGTCCACACCTCCGGGCCGCCGCCTTCCCATCGGATCGGCCCGTCCTCCGAGAGATCCACGTCCTCCAGGCCGGCCCGGCGCAGCAGCTCACTCACGTCGCCGGGCGTGAATGCCCGGCCCAGGTCCGCGTCCACCCCCAGCGCATGCACCGTGACCTTCCGGCCGCCCTGCGGCGACACCGGGTGAACGACGATCTCCGTACGGTCCGACATGCCCTCCAGCCTGCAGGCGGCACGCCCGCCCGGCATCCCGAAAGCCGTGGCCAGGCGCGGAGTGCACCGGGCGCCGGGGCCCCTCGCGGACGCCCGCGCCTTCTCCTCGCTGCGCGGGAACAAGGTTCCTCATAGGCCGTGACGGCCTGCTTCGTGTCGTCCGGACGGGCGGGCGGCCGGTCGGTCGGGCGGCCGGTCGGTCGGGCGGCCGGGCGGCACGGCGTGGAGCTCACCTCCCCCAGGGCCGGCTCCGTCGACCGCCGCGAGGTCGGCGCGGGGGGCTGTGCGAAGACGTTGACGATCCCGTCGGCGCCGCCCCACGCCTTGACGAGTGGTGAACGGCCGTCCCCCCAGTACCGAGACGCCGCCGGCCCTGCCGCCTCGGTACTGGCGGGGCCGGCGAGGTGCTCGGCGCCGCAGCCGAGTGCGGCGAGCGCTGCAGGGCCACGGGCCGGGGTCCCGGTCGAGCCGGCGGCCGAGCCGGCGGCCGTCGCAGCCGTACCGGGTCCTCGCGGCTGGTCACCGAGACCGGCCGCCTGCGCTCCGCGCTCTCTGGCCCGGCTGCCAGAACCTCACCGCACCTCGGGGATGGACTCAACCCGGGGATGTACGGCGGCCGTCGACGTACATCCCCGAGCCGATGGCAGCAGCTCGTGCCCGGCATACGTTCGAGGCATCGGCCCGCACCGGGCGGGCCGGACGCCACACGAGACATCGACGGAGACCACTCGATGCGACGACGCTTGTTCCTGGCCGGTGCCGCCCTTGCCGCGGCTCTGGCGGGCACCTTCTCCACCGCGACGGCCCATGCCGACACCCGCCCGGTACAACTCCCCAGGACCGTTCTCGTGTTGCCCACGCCGTCCGGGCACCACCCGGTCGGCAGGGCCACCTTCCCTCTCAAGGACGAGAACCGGGCCGACCCATGGGTCCCCTCGGAGAAGCGGGAGCTGATGCTCTCCCTCTGGTACCCGGCCGTCAGGCCCTCGGCCACGCCAGCGCCCTACATGACGGCCGGGGAGTCCGAGCAGTACGTGGCGGCCGGCGGACTGGACCTGCCGGCCGACCTGTTCACCAAGGTGGCGACCTACGCGACGGTGGACGCCACACCGGTGAGGGTCCGCGGCGGGCTGCCCCTCGTCATCCTGTCACCGGGCTTCGGCATGCCACGCGCCACCCTCACCGGCCTCGCCGAGGAGTTCGCGGCCCGCGGCTACGCCGTCGCCGCCGTCGGACACAACTACGAGGCGGACGGCATCTCGTTCCCCGACGGCCGCACCACCTCCTGCCTGGCGTGCGTGGACAAGGACTACCCCAAGGTCGGGGCCGTGCGCGCAGAGGACATCTCCTTCGTGATCGACGAGCTCACCGGCGCCCGGCCGGCCTGGAAGCGCGGCGCGCCCATCGATCCCGACCGCATCGCCGTCGTCGGGCACTCGGCCGGCGGCTTCAGCACGATCCCGGCCATGCTGCGCGACCCGCGCGTCAAGGCGGCGGTCAACATGGACGGCAACTTCCGGTTCCCCAACGCCACTCCCCTGGACCGGCCGTTCCTGATGCTCGGCCAGCCCGGCCACGTACCCGGCGGCACCGACCCCAGCTGGGACGAGACCTGGACCGAACTGACCGGATGGAAGCGCTGGCTGAGCGTCGACGACACCGGGCACCTGTCCTTCACCGACCTGGCACCCCTCGCCAAGCAGCTGGGCATGCCGCTCCAGCGACTGGACGGCGACCGCGCCGACACCGTCACCAGGACCTACCTGACGGCGTTCGTCGACACCCATGTGCGCGGACGGAACACCCCGCTGCTGGACCGCCCGACAGTGCGCTTCCCGGAAGTGCGCTTCCACCGCCCGGGTGGCACGGGCTGACCGCGCCCGGGCGCGGTCAGCCCGTCGGCGGGCCGAGGTGGTCGGCCAGCGCTTCGTGGGTGAGGTGCAGTCCGGCCCGCAGGACGGCGTCGCGTCGCGCGGGATGGGACCCGCGGTGCGCCCGTTCCAGCTCAAGGGCGCGGTGCAGTCCTCGCCGCGCAGGGCGGCGCCCAGGGTGCTCGCCGTCGCGTCGATCAGCGGGGCCACGGCCAGCACCGCCTCGTCGGGTCCGGCCGCAGTGCCTCCCGCCCGGTCCTCGCCGGCCGTCCGGGTCTCCAGCTCCCGCGTGAGGAACAGCAGGGCGGGCGCCGTCCGCGCTGCCAGCAGCAGGCGGGGCGGAGGGTGTCCGCCGCCCCGACGGGAGGTTTCCGGGGCGGCAGGAGCAGCGTGCGGCCCGTCCTGCGCTTCAAGGTGGTGGCGAGCTCGTGCGGACGGTGCCACAGGGCGAGGGTTCGGCGGGACCGGGGCCCGCCTGCTGCCCGCCGAGGGCGAGGGCGGCGATCCGCTCCATGCGGACGCGCAGTCCGGCGCGATACGCGTCCAGTCCGGCCGCAGCGTCCCGGTAGGGGTCCGGGGGCCAGAGCAGCGGGCCCAGCAGCGCCACGACGGCGATGCCGACGACGCTCTCCACCAGCCGGACCAGGGGGTACCCGGGCTCCGCGGTGGCGTAGATCATCAAGGCGGTGATCAGCACCTGCTGATTGGGGGAGCCCACCTGGCCCAGCAGGTACATGCCGGCGCAGCCGCACACCAGCACGATCAGGAACGACACGGAGCCGGTCGGCAGCCGGTGCAGGACGGCCACGCTCAGCAGCACGCCGACGACCACCCCCACCAGCCGTTGCAGGGCCAGCCGGGGCGCCTCGAACACGTCCTGGCGCAGGATCAGGACGGCGGGCAGGGCAGCCGGCACCGGGTCGGCGGTCGTACCGAGCCACAGGCACACGTACCAGGGGACGGCGGCGCACACCACCAGCCGGGCGGCCGGTGCGAGACGCGCATCGAGGGCGCGCCTGCCTCGCAGTGCGGACATCCCTGACTTGCAGCACACGTAGGGGCACGTCCCCCGAGCGGCCGTGCCCCGCGACCGGTGGCGTCAGCCGGCATCTGCCCGACCGCGCCCGGGGCGCGGGCCTTGTGGCCGGGCCGTCGGGGCTCTCGTCGGTGCAGGACGGCCCACAGCTCCATTTCGTGGTCCGTCCCCGCGAACCAGGCGGGCTCTCGTCCTCTGCGTCAGCCGCTCGCGCCGCGCCAGGGGATCTCCGCCCACACCTGCTTGCCGCCGCTGAGCGGCACCGAGCCCCAGGCCATCGTCGTCGCCTCGACGATGAGCAGCCCGCGACCGCCGGTCGACTCCCAGCTCACCGACACCGGTTTGACGGGGCTGCGCGGCGACGCGTCGTTCACTGCGATCCGCAGCCGGTCCGTCGACAGGGTCAGATCCATCCCCACCTCGCCCTGGGTGTGCGCGACGGCGTTGGTGACCAGCTCGGACACGACCAGCAGAGCCGCGTCGAGTTCCTCCACCACTCCCCAGGCCCGAAGGGTGCGCGCGGTGAAGCGGCGCGCGTGCAGAACCGCCTTGGGCAGCCGCCACACCGTCCAGTGGCTCCGCAACGGCCGGCCCCGTGTCCCGTCGTAGCGCAGCAACAGCAAGGCCACGTCGTCGTCGCGGCGGCCCACCCCGAAGACCAACTCGTCGGCCACCCCTCCGGCATCGACCGGGTCGGCCGCGGAGAGTACGTCGCGCACCCGCCGCATGCCCTCCTCCAGAGGCAGCCTGGCGGATTCGACCAGGCCGTCCGTCAGCAGCACGAGCAGGGTGCCGGGGAGGAGCCCCACCTCGGTCATGGGGAACTCGGCCTCCGCGAGCACCCCCAGGGGAGGCCCACCCTCGACCACCATTTCCTCGGTGGCCCCGTCGGGATGGCGCAGGATCGGCGGGAGGTGGCCGGCCCGTACGACCCGGGCGATGCCCTCCTCCATGTCCAGGTCCACATACCCACACGTGGCGAACAGGTCGGTCTCCATGCCGACGAGCAGGCGGTTGGCCCGCGCGACCACCACATCGGGCGGGTGGCCCTCCACCGCGTAGGCCCTGACCGCCGTCCGCATCTGGCCCATGATGGTGGCGGCTCCCGCGCTGTGCCCCTGTACGTCCCCGATGACGAACGCCACGTGACTGTCACTGAGCGGAATGACGTCATACCAGTCGCCGCCGACCTCCAGTCCCGCCGTCGCGGGCAGGTAGCGGGCGACGGCGATGCCGCCCGGCAGCTCCGGGAGCTTACGGGGCAGCAGACTGCGCTGGAGCATGGTGGCGAGTTCGTGCCCCGCGTCCAGTGCGTGGGCGCGTACCAGGGCCTGCCCCACCAGTCCGGCGGTCGCGGTCAGCAGCGACCGCTCCTCCGGCCCGAACCGGTGCTCCGCGTCCCACCCCACCAGACAGACGCCGACCATCCTGCCTTCGGCGGGCAGCGGCAGCACCGCGAGACCACCGGGCCCGACGCCCAGAAGGCCGGGTTCGAGAGCCGCGCCCGGCGGCCACAGACTCATGTGCCCCCCGCGCAGCGCGCTCTGCAGGGTGGGCAGGTCGCTGAGCGACACGTCGGGCCACTCGGACCGCCATTCGGAGCGCCAGGCCTCCGGCCAGGCATCGGGCTCCGGAGGGTCGAGGGCGGTGACGATGAGCCGCTCGGGCTCCAGTTCACCGACCGCGACCCGGGAGGCGCCGAGCGGCTCGCGCAGGGCGGCGACCACCAGCCGGCTGACCTCCCGGATGGTCGCTGCTCCCGCCAGCGTGGCCGACAGCCGCTGCACGACGGAGACCTCGTCGGCGCTGGGGCGCAGATAGGTGGCATCGGCCACCACACCCAGGACGCGCTGCGGTGTGCCACCGGAGTCCACCTCCACCCGGCACCGCAGCCCCAGCCAGCGCAGCTCGCCGTTCGGGCGGCGGATACGGAACGCCAGCTGCTGGCCGCCCGCGGCCAGCCGGTCCGGCTCCACGATCGCCATCAGTGCGGGCATGTCGTCGGGGACGGCGCAGGCGAGCAGGGTCTCCGCCTGCCCGTCGAAATGCTCGGGAGGCAGACCGAGCAGTTCCAGCACATGTGCGTGGGCCTCCATGCGGCCGGTGCTCAGTTCGAGGATGAACGCGCCGCCTTGGTGAGGCATCAGTGACTGACCCAGATGCGACTGCGGGGCTTTGCGATCGGCGAAGCGAGCGGCCACGGATTCGAGTCCGGCGGCCACCTGATCGGCGTAGAGCTCCAGGAGGCTGCGGTCGTCGGCGCTGAAGCCGTTGCCGACCTCCCCGGCGACGACCAGGCATCCGAGGTCCTGGTCTCCGTGTCCCAGGGGCAGCGCGCCCAGCGAGATCCTGGCCGGCGAGCTGGGGTCACCGTCCCGCACCCGGGTGGGGAAGTGGTGGGGGTCGTCCTCGATGAACGTGGCGAGTTCTTTGGGAGTGAGCCACAGCGGGCGGCCGGAGCGGAAGGCGTTGGCGGCGGGCGAATGGCTGGCCACGGCGAGGATCGCGGGCAGTCCGTAGAGGACTCCGCGGTTCCCGGTCAGTTCGGCCAGATGGAGCTCCCTGCCCTGGTCGGCGACCACGTAGACGGCGGCAAGCTCAGCCCCGCAGAACGCAAAGCGATGTCTGGTCACTGCCTGTACCGCCTCCTCCCGAGGCCACCCGCAGACCGCCCTGACTCCATGCTGTCGCGCCCCGGGCCGTTCGGGCGACTCGGAAGGCAGGACGACGGGTCGTGCGGCTTACGCTGCGTGCACGGTGACGGTGCGGATGCGGATGCGGATGCGGATGGCCACCCTCGGTGACCGGCGTACGGCGGGAGGGTCGGGGGCTGCAGAAGCGCGGCGACGACTAGCGTGCGGTGGTCTCCTGCACCGCCCACGCGAGGTACTCCTCGGAGGCGCCGGTCGCCGGCAGCACGATCCACTGCGGCACCTCGTACGGGTGGTGCTCGTGCACCCACTCCTTCAACGCGGCGACCCGCTCCGTGGTCGTCTGAAACGACAGCCGGTACTCCCTCTCGTGCTGCACGGCGTCCTTCCACCAGTAAAAGGAGGTCATCCGCGCGTCGATGTGCACCCCGGCCGTCAGCCGGGCCTCCACCGCGGCCCGCGCGATCTCGTACGCCTTGGCCTCGTCGTCCACGGTCGTCTGCGCAATCACGATGCTCGCCACGCTGGTCCTCCTCGATCGGGTGCAGCCGACCCTACCCACCAACCGCTGATCACCGGACAGTACTTCCGGTGGGTGACCCGTCACCTGCAGCCGATCACAGCGGGAGACGCGCTGCCCGGCGGCGGGGGCCGTGGGGAACGGGCGCGGCGCACCAGGTGGACGCCGCATCCGTGGGAGGAGGTCCGGACATGCGGAGCATCCGGCTGGATGTTGCAATGACTGGGGTGGGCTGCCCGTCGCCATGGGTCGTGGTGTCTTCCCCGGACCACGGCTGTGGGCCGGCCCGGGCGTGGCGGCGTGCCGGCGCAGTGCTGGTGGCGAGCGGCCGCATCCCCGTCCAGCCCCGTTCGACCCGTACACCTCTGGGAGATGAACGAACATGCCTGGACTCCTTCGTGGCGTCGCCCGCACAGCCGTGGTGGCCGGAACCGCGACCGCGGTATCGAACCGCGTTTCGCGGCGGCAGGCGGGCCGATGGGCACAGCAGAGCGAACAGCAACCGGCCTATCAGCAGCAGCCCCCGCCCGCCCCGGCGGCACCGCCCGCAGCCGCCGCGGCCCCCGCCGACGAGATGAGCGCCAAGATCGAGCAGCTCAAGCAGCTGGGCGACCTGAAGGCCCAAGGTGTGCTGACCGAGGAGGAGTTCGCGGCTCAGAAGGCCAGGCTCCTCGCTTGAGGCGGACGTCCGGAACCGAGAGGGGACAGGACACCTTATGACGGCGTCGGATCCACGCCCGGCAGGACCTTCCGAAGTGACACAGCCCGAAGAGGCGGACCGGCTGCGTGACCTGCTGCGCAGCCCCGGCTATTTCAAGGCACTCGTGTTCTGCGCCCTCATCGGTGTTCCGGTGTCGCTGATCGCCTTCTGGTTCCTGGTGGCGCTCCACGAGCTGGAGCACGTGATGTGGGACGCCCTGCCGGCGGCTCTGGGGTGGAGCGTCCCGCCGTGGTGGTGGCCGTTGCCGCTGCTGCTCGTGGCCGGCACGACGGTAGGGCTCCTGGTGACCCGCCTGCCCGGCGGGGGCGGCCACATCCCCGCCTCGGGACTCCACACGGGTGGTGTCTCGCCTGCGGCCCTGCCCGGCGTGGTCCTCGCCGCCCTGCTCAGCCTTCCCCTCGGCGCGACCCTGGGACCGGAGGCCCCCTTGATCGCCCTCGGCGGCGGCTTGGCGCTGCTCTTCAGGGATCTGGCGCGGGCGCCGGCGACCCCGCAGAGTACGGCGCTCCTGGGCGCGGCCGGAGCGGCGGCGGCGGTCGCGGTGATCTTCGGGAGCCCGCTGGTCGCGGCGGTGATCCTCATCGAGGTGGCCGGGGTGGGCGGGCCGCAGCTGTTCGCCGTCATGTTGCCCGCTCTGCTGTCGAGCGGGGTGGGCGCACTCGTGTTCACCGGCTTCGGCCGCTGGACCGGTTTCGATGCGCCCAGCCTCTCCGTGAAAATGGGCCTGCCCCTTCCGCAGCTCGATGCGGGGGACGTCATCTGGGCGGTCCTGATGGCCGTGGCCATCGGTGTCCTCATCCATCTGATCATGCACGGGGGGCGGCTGACCGCGCGGTTCGTCGCGAAGCGTCCTGTCGTTCACACCGCCCTGTGCGCCCTGGCAGCGGGCGCCTGCGCCGCCGTGTACGCGCTGACCACCGGCCGGTCGCCGGCGAACGTGGCGTCATCCGGCCAGGGGACGCTGAGCCGGCTGGCCGCCGATCCGCACAGCTGGGGGGTCGGGGCCCTGATCGCCGTGCTGCTCTGCACCAGCCTCGCCTATGCCCTGTGCCTGGGCAGCCTGCGCGGCGGCCCCGTGTTCCCGTCGCTGCTCCTGGGTGGCGTGGTGGGTGTGCTGCTCGCGCCCCTGCCGGGACTGGGGGTCGTACCGGCAATGGCCGCGGGCATGGCGGCCTCGACCGCCAGCGCCCTGCGGCTGCCGGTCAGCAGCATCGTGCTCGTCGTCCTGGTGCTCGACAGCGCCGCCATGACCCCTGTGGTGGTCCTGGCGGCCGTCGTGGCCTTCGTGACGACCCAGTTGCTGCCGCGCGGCTCCGCACAGGCCCCGGTCGGCGGGCCCGCGGAGCCGCAGACCGCCCGTCCGCCCGCCCCGGGCACAACCGGTACGTCCGGCGCGTCCGGCGCGTCCGGCTCAGCCGACTCCGTCTGAGCAGCAGTTCCCGCCTCCGTCGCACGGTCACCGAAGTGCGCCGCGGCATGGGCGCGCCGAGAGTGGAAGTACCCGGCCGGCGGCCGCACGCGGGCCGGCCGTACTGCGCGAAGGAGGCCGTATGGCGCGTCACCACGCGCGGGAGCCCGTGCGAGCACCCGTACCGTCGCGCGGAGTCCGCACCGGCGAGATGCGTCCGGCCCCGTCCGGACGGGCCGAGCGGCAAGCCCCCGTGGCGAAGGCGCCGGCATCCGTGGTGGTCGTGACGGGCGTGTCGGGCTCGGGGAAGTCCACGGTGGCGCTGCTGCTGGCCGACCGGCTCGGCTGGGCCTTCCAGGACGCGGACGACCTCCACACGCGGGCGAACCGGGCCAGGATGGCGGCCGGCGAGGCCCTGTCCGACGAGGACAGGCGCCCTTGGCTGGCGGCGGTCGCGGCATGGATCGACGGGCGGATCGCCGAGCGGGAACCCGCGGTCCTCGCCTGCTCCGCGCTCAAGCGCGCCTACCGTGACCAACTGGCCGGAGGGCGGCCTGGAGTGCGGCTGGTCCACCTGCACGGTTCACGGCCACTCATCCGGTCCCGGCTGCTGGCCAGGGGCGGGCACTTCTTCCCCGCGCAGCTGCTGGACAGCCAGTTCGCCGATCTCCAGGAGCCGGAGCCCGACGAACACGCCTGCGTCGTGGATGTCGGCCAGCCCCCGGAAGCCGTTGCCGCAGCCGTCGTCGCATGGCTCGGTACGAGCACCGGCACGGCATCGGGAGAACAGTGGCGGCTGCGCCACGGCGCGCAGTCCGCGGAGGTGGTCGAGCTGGGCGGCGCCCTGCGCCTCTACGAGGTGGGCGGCCGGCCGCTCCTCGACGGATTCGCCGCCGGCGAGCGGATCACCGGCGGTCGCGGGCAGGTCCTCGTACCCTGGCCGAACCGGGTGGCCGGCGGACGCTATCGGTTCGGCGGCGAGAACCTGCAACTCCCGCTCACCGAACCGGAGAACGGCAACGCGATCCACGGCCTCCTGCGGTGGGTTCCGTGGCGGCTGCTCGCCCGCAGCGAGAACGCGGTCACGGTGGGCACCACGCTCTTCCCGCAGCCGGGATACCCGTACCGGCTGGAGGTCTCGGCCGAGTACCGGCTGGGCCCGGAGGGGCTCGAGACCACCGTCACCTCCACCAACCCGGGGGACTCCGCCGCTCCGTACGGCGTGGGCCAGCACCCCTATTTGACCGTGGGCACCGACCTGGTGGACAGCGCGCTGCTGACCGTGCCGGCCCGCTACCGTCTCCGCACCGACGAACACGGCCTGCCGATCGGTGAGGAGCCGGTCGAGGGCACGGCGTACGACTTCTGCACCGTCCGGCCCATCGGCCAGGAGCACCTGGACACCGCGTACACCGGTCTCGACCGGGACCCCGCCGGCCACTGCGCGGTACGCCTGGCGCATCCCTCGGGGAGCCGCGGCGTCGACGTACGGCTCCTCGAGGGCGTCCGGTACGTGCAGGTGTACACCGGGGACACGCTCTCGGAGCCCGGGCGGCGTCGGCGCGGTGTCGCCGTCGAGCCGATGTCCTGCCCGGCCGACGCCTTCCGAAGCGGCACGGCGCTCACCGTCCTGCAACCGGGCGACCGCCATGTCCTGCGATGGGGCCTGGCACCGTGGGGATCCTGGTGAGCGCGGACACCGGGCCTCTGACGCCGCAGCGCATGAGCGACGCAGCGTTTCGTGCGCTGTACGCGGAGCTGCGCGAGCGGAGCCCACGCACCCCCGACGACCTGCGCGGTGCGCTCGGCCACTTGACGCCCGAGCGCGTCGTGGCCGCCGCCGCCGAGGTCCGCTCCGGACGTACGGTGTCCCTCGCCGCGCCCATCGAACTTCTGCCCGGCCCCGACAATCCCGACCCGGCACGCCACCGGATGATCGCGCCCGCTGCCGGTGAGACCGGTGCGACCGGAGGCGACGGCCTGCACTTCGCGCGCGACCGCTTCGCGATGAACGTGCACGGGGACGCGGACAGTCATCTCGACGCGCTGTGCCATGTGCTGTTCGACGGGGAGCTCTACAACGGCGTGCCGGCGAGCAGTGTGACGTCCGAGGGCGCCGGTGCGCTCTCCGTCGAGGCCGTCCGGGACGGCATCGTCGGCCGTGGCGTGCTCCTGGACGTTCCACGGCTGCGGGGCGTGCCGTGGCTGGAGCCCGGGGACCACGTGACCGCCGCCGACCTGACCGCCGCGGAGGCGGCCCAAGGGGTCCGGGTCCGGCCGGGGGACGTGCTGTTCGTACGGGTGGGGCATCGCCCGCGGCGCCTGGAGTGCGGGGCGTGGAACGCCGCCCGGGTTCGGGCCGGCCTCCATCCCACGGCCGTCCGCTTCCTGGCCGAGCGGCAGGTCGCCGCGCTGGGCTCGGACGGCAACAACGACACCGCACCCAGCGCGGTGGACGGGGTCGGCTTTCCCGTGCACGTGCTGGCGGTGCACGCCATGGGACTGCATCTGATGGACTACCTGCAGTTCGAGGAGCTGACCCGGGCGTGCGCACGGGCGGGCCGGTGGTCCTTCCTGTGCGTGGTGGCCCCCCTCAGGCTTCCGTCGGCCACCGGCTCGCCCGTGAACCCGATCGCCGTTCTGTGAGGGCCGCGGACGCCCGTCCGGTCGCCGTACCCCAGGAGGAGGGATACGTTCGAAGGGGCGGGGTGGCTGCCGTGTCCAGGCGGCGCGCAGAGAGAGGGCGGGTGACAGGGCCGGCCCGCAAGCGCAAGGACGGTGGTCGCCGTGGGCGACTCCCCGCACTACGACGTCGTCATCATCGGCTCGGGCGCCGGCGGCGGTACGCTCGCCCACCGGCTCGCCCCTTCCGGTAAACGCGTGCTCATCCTCGAACGGGGTGACTACCTTCCCCGCGAGCGGGACAACTGGGACTCCACCGCGGTGTTCGTGAAGGGCAAGTACCGTGCCCCTGAGTTCTGGCTGGACAAACACGGCAACACCTTCCCACCCGAGGTCAACTACTACGTCGGGGGGAACACCAAGTTCTACGGCGCCGCCCTCTTCCGGCTGCGGCCCGAGGACTTCGGGGAGCTGCGCCACCACGCCGGGCTGTCGCCGGCCTGGCCGATCCGGTACGAGGACCTGGAGCCCTACTACACCGAGGCCGAGCACCTCTACCTGGTCCACGGGCGCCACGGGGAGGACCCGTGGGAAGGGCCGTACAGCGCCCAGTACGCCTACCCGCCGGTCGAGCACGAGCCGCGTATCCAGCAGTTGAGCGACGACCTGGAGAAGCGCGGACTTCACCCCTTCCACCTGCCCATCGGCGTCGACCTGCGGCAGGACGAGAACGGGCGGGCCACCAGCTCCAGCGTCTGCATCCGCTGGGACCGCGTGGACGGCTTCCCCTGCCTGGTGCGCGGCAAGTCGGACGCCCAGGTGATCTGCGTGGAGCCCGCCCTGCGGCACCCGAACGTCGAAATGATCACCAATGCCCGGGTGGTCCGGCTGGAGACCGACCCGACCGGACGCAGCGTCAGCAGCGTCCTGACCCGGAGCGAGGACGGGCTGCAGACTTCCTACACCGCGGACATCGTCGTCGTCGCCTGCGGGGCGGTGAACTCGGCGGCACTCCTCCTGGCCTCGGCCGACGACCGCCACCCCCGTGGGCTGGCGAACAGCTCCGACGTGGTCGGTCGGCACTACATGCGTCACAACAACCTTGCCCTGATGGCCATTTCGAAGGAACCGAACCACACCAGGTTCCAGAAGACCCTGGCCCTGCACGACTGGTACCTCGGCGCCGACGACTGGGACTACCCGCTCGGCGGCATCCAGATGCTCGGCAAGTCGGACGCCGACCAGATCCACGGTGAGGCGCCCCGCTGGGCGGGTGCCGTGACCCCCGACATGCCCTTCGAAGTGATGGCCCACCACGCGGTCGACTTCTGGCTGTGCGGCGAGGACCTTCCGCTCCCCGACAACCGGGTCACCGTCGACGGCGACGGCACCATCCGTCTCGTGCTCGACGAGAAGAACAACATCGCGGGGCTCCATCGGCTGCGGCACAGGCTCCAGGGCATGCTCGGCCATCTGGGGATGCACGAGCACCAGCTCCTGACGCGCAGCATCTATCTCCACAAGGGCATGCCGATCGGCGCCACGGCGCATCAGGCCGGCACCGTACGGTTCGGCGACGACCCGGCCACCTCCGCCCTGGACGTGAACTGCAAAGCACACGACCTCGAGAACCTGTACGTGGTCGACACGAGCTTCTTCCCGAGCATCGGCGCGGTCAATCCGTCCCTCACGGCGATCGCGAACGCCCTGCGGGTGGGCGACCACCTGGTGGAACGGCTGAGCTGATCCCGTAAGCCCGGTGTCTCCTCCGACCGGGGGTCGGTACTCGGCCGCGTGGCCCAAGACCGCCTCGCCCGGGACGCCGATCTCCGGAGAGGGTGCTTGGGTGGCGTTCGGACCCTGCCGGGCCGCGGTCCGGCGGGCCGGACCGGGCATGCGAGGAGGCAGTCGATCGTGAGTTCCACCGAGGGCGCACCGCGGGGAATGATCCCCGCTCACCTGCTCAAGGGTCAGAAAGCACTGGTCACCGGCGCCAACAGTGGAATCGGCAAGGCCACGGCCATCAGCCTGGGCCGGGCCGGCGCCGACGTGGTCGTGAACTACGTGGCCGGCGCGGAGGAAGCCGAAAAGGTGGTCGAGGAGATCACCTCGTTCGGCGTACGCGCCGCCGCGTATGAGGCGGACGTGTCCCAGGAGGACCAGGTCGTGGCCATGATGGACCGGATGGTCCAGGAGTTCGGCACGATCGACATCCTGGTCGCCAACGCCGGGCTGCAGCGCGACGCCCCGTTCGAGCAGATGACGCTCGCCCAGTGGCAGAAGGTGCTGGACGTCAACCTCACGGGCCAGTTCCTCTGCGCGCGGGAGGCGACGAAGGAGTTCCTGCGGCGCGGCGTCGTCCCCGAGGTGTCCCGTGCGGCCGGGAAGATCATCTGTATGAGTTCCGTCCACCAGATCATCCCCTGGGCGGGGCATGCGAACTACGCGTCCTCCAAGGGGGGCGTGCACATGCTGATGACGACCCTGGCCCAGGAACTCGCGCCCAAGAAGATCCGGGTGAACGCGATCGCTCCGGGAGCCATCAAGACACCGATCAACCGGGACGCGTGGGACACGGCGGAGGCCCGGGAGGATCTGCTCCGGCTGATCCCGTACAAGCGCATCGGCGATCCCGAGGACATCGCCTACGCGGCCGTGGCCCTCGCCTCCGACCTCCTGGACTACGTCGTGGGCACCACGCTCTACGTCGACGGCGGGATGACCCTCTTCCCCGGCTTCGCCACCGGCGGCTGACCCTCGTCCGACCGTCATCCCGAGCGCCGAAGGAACGTATGCACACCACGCTCCACCTGCTGGCGGCGGACGCCCCCGCCCAACTGCTCCCGGCCAGGCAGCTCATGGCGTTCACCCTCGCCTCCCACATCATCCTGGTGCCGATGGGGGTGGCGCTGCCGCTCATCACCCTCGTCATGCACTATCGCGGCCTGCGCCGCAAGGACGCCACGGCCCTGTTGCTGGCCCGGCGCTGGTCGGCGGTGATGGCCGTGCAGTTCGCGATCGGCGTCGTCACCGGCACCGTGCTGTCGTTCGAGTTCGGTCTGCTCTGGCCGGGGCTGATGGGCAGGTGGGGCGATGTCTTCGGCATCGGTTTCGGTATCGAGGCCTGGGCGTTCTTCCTCGAGGCGGTGCTCATCGCCATCTACCTGTACGGCTGGCGCAGGCTGAAGCCCCGCACGCACTTCCTCCTCGGGCTGCCGCTGCCGGCCACGGCGCTGCTCGGGGCCTTCGGCATCCTGGCCGCCAACTCGTGGATGAACACCCCGCAGGGGTTCACGCTCGACCCCCAGGGCAACCCGGTCGACGTGAACGTCTGGAAGGCCGTCTTCACGCCGATGTTCGGGCCTCAGTACTGGCATTTCGTGGTGGCGATGCTGGTGACGGCGGGCTACGTGGTGGCAGGCGTCTACGCCGTCGGATGGCTGCGCGGCCGCCGGGACCGCTACCACCGGCTCGGCTTCACGGTCCCCTTCACCATCGCGGCGGTTGCCACTCCGGTGCAGTTCGTACTGGGCGACTCGATCGCCCGGCAGGTGTTCCAGAAGCAGCCCGTGAAGTTCGCGGCGATGGAGATCGTCTGGGAGACCGACACCCATGTCCCGGAGTACCTCTTCGGCCGGCTCCATCCGGACGGCACCGTCTCCGGCGGCATCAAGGTCCCCCAGCTCGACTCCATCCTGGCCGGGTTCAGCCCCGACACCAAGGTGACCGGACTGGCCTCCGTACCGGCGAGCGACCGGCCGAACGCCACGCAGGCCACGATCGCCCACTGGGCCTTCGACATCATGGTCGGCATCGGCAGTGTGCTTCTGCTCCTCGCCCTCTGGTACGGCCTGGTCTGGCTGCGCCATCGCCGGCTGCCCCGCTCCAAGTGGTTCTACCGCAGCGCCGCGTGCGCCGGAGTCGGCTCCGTCGTCGCCGTCGAATGCGGCTGGATCACGACCGAGGTGGGGCGCCAGCCCTGGATCGTCTACCAGAACATGCGCGTCGCGGAGGCGGTGACCTCGACCCGCTCCACCACTCTGTGGATCATGTTCGGCCTGGTGGTCGTGGTGTACGTGTTCATCTTCGGGGCGTTCCTGATGGTCCTGCTGAAGATGCGCGAGCGCTGGCGCCTGGCGGACGAGCTGGCGGACGAGCTGGCGGACGAGCAGGCGAGCGGACGGACGGACGGGCGGACAGACGGGCGGACGGTGGAGGACCCGGAGGCGGTCACCCCCTACGGTCCGCGCCCACCCGTCCCGGCCGGCGACGCCCCGTCGCCCGGAGACAGCGGCTCCACTCCTTCCGGGGGCGGGGGAACGTGATGGCCGACCTCGTCGCCTTCGTGATGCTGCTCGCCGTGGCCGCGTACGCCTGCGCCGGCGGGACCGACTACGGGGCCGGGTTCTGGGACCTCACGGCCGGCGGGACCGAGCGCGGCAAGCGTCCCAGATGGCTGATCGACCATGCCATGGCGCCCGTGTGGGAGGTCAACAACGTCTGGCTGATCTTCGTCCTCGTCCTCATGTGGACCGGGTTCCCCGTGCTGTTCCAGACGGTGTTCACCGCGATGTGGCTCCCACTGGCGCTGGCCGCCCTCGGCATGGTCCTGCGCGGCGCCGGGTTCGCCCTGCGCAAACCCAGCCGCCGGCTCGCCCGGCGGCGCCTCTACGGCGCCGTGTTCGCCGTGGCGTCCCTGCTCACCCCGTTCTTCCTCGGGGCGGCCGTCGGCGCCATCGCCTCGGGCCGGGTCGCACCCGGTACCGAAGCGTCGGCGGACGCGTGGGCGACCCCTGCGTCCCTGATGTTCGGGCTCCTCACCGTCGCCGCGACCGCTCTCCTCGGCGCCGTGTTCCTGGCCGCCGACGCCGCACGCTTCGACGTGCCCGACCTCGTCGGCTACTTCCGGCTCCGCGCCCTGCTCAGCCTCGTCGTGGTCGCCCTGACGGCCGTGGGCGTGCTCCTCGTCACCCGCGGCGACGCGCCCCACGTCTGGCACGGACTGACCCACGGTGCGGGACTCGCCCTCGCGATCGTTTCCGCGGTGTTCTTCGCCGCCACGGGTTTTCTCGTGATGCGGGGAAAGACGCCCTGGGCGCGCTTCACCGCCGTCGGCATCGTCGCCGCGGCCGTCTTCGCCTGGGGGCTCGCACAGCGCCCCTACCTCATCCCCACGTCGCTGTCCGTGGCGGACGCCGCAGGCGATTCCCAGACGCTGGTCTGGCTTTCGGTCGTCAGTCTCGTGGCCCTGTTGCTCATCGCTCCGGCCGTCTTCCTCCTCTACTGGCTGGACACCCATGGCGAACTGGAGCCCCTCACCGACTCCGACCTGCGACGGACCGGCCTCACGCGCGGTGAGGTGGTCGACGGCGGCTGACCTCGCGGCGCCGCGCCGACCCCGCGGCCGCAACCCTGCCCACCGTCAGGAACCCTGCCGCCGGAATCTCGTCGAGTCCCCCATCGCGCCCGTGCGGCGAGGAAGGAAACCGCTGTGAGCGAGGACGACATCCTCCTCGGCATCGCCCTGATCGTGGCCCTGGCCGCCGCCTGCCAGATCCTCGCCGGCAAACTGCGGGTCCCCGCGCTGATCCTGCTGCTGCCGGTCGGCTTCGCCGCAGGCGCCCTGACCGACGTCATCCATCCTGACCAGCTGATCGGGGAGGAGTTCTCCGCGCTGGTGTCGCTGTCCGTGGCGGTGATCCTCTACGACGCCGGTCTCGGCCTCGACCTGCGCAACCTCACCGGCCAGACCCGCGCGGTCGTCGGCAGGCTGCTGCTCTTCGGCGTGGCCTTCACCTTCCTGGCCGTCTGTGCCGTCGCCCCGGCCCTGTTCAGCATGTCGCTCAGGGTGTCCGCGATGGTGGGCATGATCCTCGTCGTGTCGGGGCCCACGGTCGTGGGGCCCCTGCTCCAGTACGTGCGGCCGACGGACAAGGTGCGGCGCCTGCTGATCTGGGAGGGGACGCTGACCGACCCGATCGGCGCCATCCTGGGGGCACTCGTCTTCCACGCCATCGCCACGACGCACCAGATCGACATCGGCCGGGGCTACCAGATCGGCCAGTTCGTCATCAGCCTGGCCGTCGGTCTCGTCGGCGGAGGTGTGGGGGTCGCGCTCTTGTGGCTGACCCTGCGCGTGCTACGGCTCGGCGAGGCGCTCGGGACGCTGGCGCAACTGGCCACGGTGATCGCCGTGTCGGCGGGGTGTGACATCGTCCGCGACGACACCGGTCTGATCGCCGGGATCGTCATCGGTATGGCCGCGGCCAACATCCGCGGCTTCGACATGCCCGCGCGCCGGCCCTTCTTCGAGACACTGGTCCAGCTGATCATCGGGCTGCTGTTCATCTCCATCTCCTCCAGCGTCACCCCGGCCTCCCTGACGCCCGTGCTCCTTCCCACCCTCGTCCTCGTGGCCGTCCTCGTCCTCGTGGTCCGGCCGCTCGTGGCCTTCACCGCCACCATGGGCAAGGGCATGACCCTGGGGGAAAGGGCGTTCGCGGGATGGATGGCTCCTCGCGGCATCGTCGCGGCCTCGACCGCGGCGGCCTTCGCCGCGAGCCTCGTCCAACTGGGCCTGCGCGGCGCCTCCAAGATCCTCCCCATCACCTTCCTGGTGATCGTCTCGACGGTCGTGCTGTACGCCCTGACCGCCGGCCCCATGGCCCGACGGCTCGGCGTCGCCCGGCCGAACCTCACACGGCCCCTCCTCGTGGGCGGCGCCCCGTGGGCGATCGCACTGGGTAGAGCCCTGCTGTCGGCGGGGATCGATGTACAGATGTGGGCGGGCCTGGGCGAGGAACGCGAGCGGATCAAGGAAGCCGGTATCAAACTGGCCAGAGGAGACCTGCTGGCGACGGCCACCAACCCCCGGGCGCGGCTGGAGGGGGTCAACGCCGTCTTCCTGCTCACCGATGACGACGACTTCAACGCGCTCGCCTCGGTGGTGGTCGAGGACAACATCGAGGGCCCCGTCTACCGGGTGGGACCGCCCCACGAGAGCCACGGCGTCGTCGCGCCCTACACGGGCGGCGCCATCCTGTTCGGCGGCTCACTCGTCAGGCACGTCCTGGCGGCACGGTACGAGCAGGGCGCCCGGTTCCTGGTGCAGCCCGCCTCCGATCCGGTGCCGCCGGCACACGAGACGCTGTTCGTGGTCAGCGCCGACGGCCGGTTGGATCCGGTCGACGAGACGCAGGCCGTCAGCCCACGGGCGGGCGATCTCGTCGTTCTGCTCGGCCCCGTGCCGCCCGCCTAATCGACGCCCTGCCGCAGGCGGTTCAGGGTGTCGTCGAGCGTGATGGCCGCATCGATGAGCGCGAGATGGGTGAACGCCTGCGGAAAGTTGCCGAGCTGGCGACCCGTCAGGGCGATCTCCTCGGAGTACAGGCCCAGGTGGTTCGCGTACGTCATCATCTTCTCGAGCACGAGCCTGGCCTGATCGGCCCGCCCGGCCCGCGCCAGGGCGTCGACGTACATGAAGGTGCACAGGGAGAAGGTTCCCTCGGAGCCGCGCAGACCGTCGGGCGAGGCCTCGGGGTTGTAGCGGTAGACCAGGCTGTCGGTGACGAGTTCCCGGTCCATCGCGTCCAGGGTGGACGTCCACATCGGGTCGTCGGGAGTGATGAACCCGACCGTCGGCATCCGCAGCAGCGAGGAGTCGAGCACACCGCTGCCGTAGTGCTGGACGAATGCGCGGCGGCCCGGGTCCCAGCCCTTCGCCAGAACCTGCTCGTAGATGTTGTCGCGTTCGGCGGCCCAGCGGCCGCTCTCGGCCGGCCGGCCGTGGGCGACCGCCAGCCGCAGCGCCCGGTCGAACGCGACCCAGGACATCACCCGGCCGTAGGTGAAGTGCCGGCGCCCGCCGCGGGTCTCCCACAGCCCCTCACCGGCCTGGTCCCAGTGGTCCACGAGCCAGTCGAGCAGCGTGCGCAGCGAGGTCCAGCCCTGGATGTCCAGGTGGATGCCGTGCTGGTGGGCGAAGGAGATGCTGTCGAGTGCCTCACCGTAGATGTCCAGCTGCAACTGGGTCGCCGCGCCGTTGCCTATGCGCACCGGGGCGGATCCCTGGTACCCCTCCCAGTGGTCCAGGGTCTCTTCGTACAGGTCGGAGGAACCGTCCACCCGGTACATGATGTTCAGCGGGCCCGTGTCGGTGTCACGGCCGGCCTTCTCCTTGACCCGGTCCCCCAGCCAGCCGATGAACGCCCTCGCCTCGTCGGTGAACCCCAGCCCCAGCAGGGCGTACACGGAGAAGGACGCGTCACGGATCCAGGTGAACCGGTAGTCCCAGTTGCGCTCGCCGCCCAGTTGTTCCGGCAGCCCCGCCGTGGGGGCCGCCACCAGGGCGCCGCTGGGTGCGTACGTCATCAGCTTCAGTGTCACGGCGGAGCGCTCGACCGTCTCGCGCCACCGGCCCGTGTACCGGGACTGGCGGAGCCACGACCGCCAGTACTGCCTGGTGTCGTCGAAGAGTTCCTGGAACTCCGCGACGCGGATCTCGCGCGGCGGCCCCTCCGCGGCCGACTCCACGACCAGGCCCCGCTGCTGTCCGGCCTCCAGCGCGAACGAGACGTGCAGGTCGTGGTCGCCGATGAGGGCGTGCACCACCCGTTCGTCCTGTGGCTCCCGCACCACGTGGAGGGTGAGTTCGAGGTTGTCCGCAGCGAACACCGCTCCGTTCCGGGTGACGTGGAGGGTGTGGGGTCTGCGGCCGTAGTCGAACCGGGGGGCGATGTCGACTTCGAAGGTCATGCTGCCGCGCACGCAGCGGAGCATGCGGACCAGCCTGTGGCGGTCGGTGGCCGTCGTTCCGGTCACCGGCATGAAGTCGACCACCTCGCCGGCACCGGCCTCGGTCATGAACCGCGTCACGAGGATCGCGGTGTCCGGCAGGTACAACTGCTTCGTGGTGTACGTCCTGTCCGCCGGCCGGACGGTGAAGTGCCCGCCCTTCTCCCAGTCGAGAAGTGCCCCGAACACGCTGGGCGAGTCGAAACGCGGGCAGCAATACCAGTCGATCGTTCCGTCCGTGGTCACCAGGGCCGCGGTCTGCAGATCTCCGATCAGGCCGTGGTTTTCGATCAGCGGGTAGTCAGCCATGGGAGAGCCCCTTCCGACGCCACCCGGTCAGCTTAAGCACAGGATTCCGGCCGGGCCTCCTGGGCGGGCCTGCCCGGCCCGCCTGCGGGGCCTGCCGGGCCTGCCGGGCCTGCCCGGCAGGCCTCCCTCAGGCCGGGGGC